>CADAHD010000233.1:2115-6336 GCA_902787595.1 uncultured Lachnospiraceae bacterium | reverse complement strand
AATATCCTTATCTTTCCAGAACTGCTCGATCTCTTTTTCCCTTGCCACGAAATTCTGATCCTTGGCTACCTTCTTGTACATAAATCTTTCCTCCCGTATTTATTTCCGTTCTCCTAAATAAAAGAAGAAACGAAAAACCACCCGCCCCGCTTACGGGTCGGATAATTTTTGGACCGATTAATCTTATAAGGCTAGATTATAAAGCGAACATACTGATAAAGTCAAGAGTTATCGGGGAGGACGGTGAGGATGTGAGGACGCGGGTGAGGACGCGGGGACGGTCCTTTTGTCCTCATTAGGTGAGGACGCGGGGACGGTCCTCCTGTCTTCACATGTTATATATAGGCGTAGAGCAGTCAGGCATGAAGCACAGACCGCCTATGGAGAAGCTTAGAGGCTCTTGAAGCTGCTGAATAAACCAGAAATGCGAAGCCCGGATGGCTGAGCAAGGGATAGACATTTCACTTAGCGACGAAGGAGCTTAGTGAAATGCTATGCCGTAGCTGATATGAGGAATGGATTCCGAATATCGACCGGTTTCGGACGGTATAGAATACCTTGGGCAGCTTCTTAGAGCCTCTTAGCGACGGAATCGAGCGTGTCTGTGATCATGCCTGAGGCGCTACGCCATAAAGGAAAGTATGAGGACAGCAGAACCGTCCCCTTGTCCTCTTAAAAATGAGGACAGCAGAACCGTCCCCTTGTCCTCAGTCTTTATCCTTGAGGGTGTTTATTTTCTCTATATAGATGGGCCTGTGTTTGAGCTCGATATAGATGCGGGCGATGTACTCGCCTATAACGCCCAGGAGTGTGATGATCACGCCGCCTATAAAAAGTATCAGCAGGGCTATCGTACCGAAGCCGGAACCATTCTGCTCGGGGTGGCTGATGGCCATCACCACCAGATACACGGCGTATATGGCGGAAATCAGCACTATGATGCTGCCAAGATATATCACGGCTCTTAAGGGCGCCGTGGCAAAAGCGATAAACCCGCTCCAGGCGTATTTGACCAGCCCCAGGAAATTCCACTTGCTCTTGCCGGCGATGCGTTCAACATTCTCGTAAGGTATCCACTTGGTGTCGAAGCCGACCCAGCTCATGATGCCCTTCGAAAAACGCTCACGCTCAGTAAGCAGCAGCATCGAATCCACCATCTGCCTGGTCATCATGCGAAAGTCCGATCCGCCCTGCACCAGCTTCATCTCGGTCACACTGTTGATGATCCCGTAAAATAGCTTGGAGAAAGCGCTGCGTATCACGGGCTCGCCCTTGCGGCTCACGCGTCTGGCGCCGCAGCAGTCGTAACCTTCCTCAATTCCCTTTATCATCTCGGGCAGCATTGCGGGCGGATGCTGCAGATCCGCGTCCATCAGCACCACGATCTCACCGGTGCTGTTCTGCAGTCCCGCGTAGATAGCGGATTCCTTGCCAAAATTCCTGGCAAAGGAGATATACTCCACCTTCTCTCCCTTTTCTGCCCTTAGGTCTTTGAGCTTCTGCAGGGTCCCGTCGCTGCTGCCGTCGTTAACATACAAAAGCGACCAGTCGTAATTATCTATTCCGGAAAACACTTCCGCTACGGCTTCGTACAAGGGATATATGCATGGCTCCTCGTTGTAACAGGGAACTACTATTTCAATACGTTTCATAAAAGACCGGAGATCTCCTCTTATACAAGTATGCCGCAGCCATAAATAAAAACGGCAGTTAATTATGTTCGCGGGGAAAAAATACCGCTTTCACTATTATATTTTGACGTCTGTGTCTCGTCAACAATTATTAAAATGCAAAATAAAACCGCTCCGGCAAATACCGGAGCGGCCAGTGAAAATCCTTATTAATTGAATGCCTTCTCAAACTAACGGATCAGTCTGTTACGTAAGGCATAAGTGCTATATGGCGTGCACGCTTTACAGCAAGGGTCAGCGCACGCTGATGCTTTGCGCAGCAGCCGGTAACGCGTCTGGGCAGGATCTTTCCGCGCTCAGAAACATACTTCTTAAGCTTAGCGGGATCTTTATAGCTTATCTCATTATCCTTGCCGCAGAATACACATACCTTTTTGCGTCTGCGGATGCCGGTACCCATTCTTCTTCTGGGTGCATCGCCTTTATCAGACTCTCTGTTAAATGCCATGATCTTTCCTCCTGTTTAATCAAAAGCTCACGTCAGTTCCCAAACGGCATCTCTTCATCAATGCCTTCAGAGATATTCATAAATCCGTCATCCGTATCGGGCGCGGGGCCTGCATTGCTGTAGCTCTCTCCGCCACCGAAGTTTCCGCCGCCGCCGTTTGCATTTTTGCTCTCGGCAAATTCCTGATCCTCAACCACTACATCAGTGGTGTAAACCTTCTGGCCATCCTTATTGGTATAGCTTCCGGTCTGGATGCGGCCCGTAATCGCTATCTTCGTTCCTTTATGCAGATACTTCTCGGCAAACTCACCGCTCTTTCCGAAAGCAACGCAGCCAATGAAATCTGCTGTCTGCTGGTCTCCGTTATTACTGCCGCGGGTGAATCTTCTGTCTACTGCCAGCGTGTATCTTGCAATACACATACGGTTTTCGCTGTTCTGTGAATATCTTACGTCGGGGTCTTTAGTGAGACGTCCCATTAAAATAACTTTGTTCATTCTTTATCCTCTTTTCTTTATGCCTCGTCTTGTCGAACGCATAAATAACGGATCACATCTTCTCTGAGACGAATACGGTTCTCGATCTCAGCAGGTGCAGTGCTGTCCGCTTCGAAGTGGATGAAGTAGTAATAAGCTTCGCTCATGTCCTGAATCTCATAAGCAAGCTTCTTCTTGCCGCCGTCCTCTACATCGGTAACTACGCCGCCAAATCTCTCGACATAGCTCTTGCATTTCTCGACGGTAGCATTTCTGGCTTCCTCTTCGACCTTAGCGCTGACAACAACGGCTAATTCGTATTTGTTCATGCTACTCTTTACCTCCTTATGGTCTGACCTGCATTTACAGGCCGAATGGCCCCTGTTTATCAGGAGCAAGGATATTTCACGGAGCTTCATAATAACATGCGCGACTTTTCTTTGCAAGCATTTTTTTCAAATAGTTGCCGGTTTATTTCTCGAATTGTAGCCGGAATCTGTCTGCCCACAAGATATGGTAATACGGTGTGTTTACGCGATAATTTGTCGTAATTTATATGTAAAAACGCTCAAAATGTATGGATATTTTCCGATATATATGGTAGTATTGTATATGATAAGTTAAGCATGTCTCAAGATGGTGGGCATATCAGGAGAAATCCTGCGACGCAAGCTAAAGGCCTGCAAAATGGCAGCCGGCTGCAATTGTCCACTTTCCAACTCTTACGCTTATAACTGTCAATGAATTTTAAGGAAGGTGACGCTTATGAAAAAATATCTTAATCTCAGATCCGCAGATAACAAAGGTTTTACCCTGGTCGAACTGATAATCGTTATCGGCATAATGTCGCTGCTTGTAGCCATTATTGTGCCGGACTTTCTCCAGTATCTTGACAAAGCCAGAAAAGTAAGGGATATGGAGATGGCCCGTGTTCTGGGAACGGCGCTTGAACGCTGCATCGCAGTAGACCCGAATGTCTGCGGCGAATGGGAGATCATAGACGAGAAAGGCAAAGGCGGACAGAGCCATGTAGAGTATACGGTTACCGATCACACCGGAAAAACCTACACCATCACCAACGTGTTTGAATTTACACTTACCAGAAAAGGTGATATAACTAATAAGGCTTACGAGAAGAACTATCGTGACGGCGTTCTGAGAAATGCAAGAAAACAGGTAACCCAAAAAGGCCAGGATATCCTGTGGGATGAATATGTGGACGAACTTGCCACCACAGAGATCACCATCATGTACCGCAAGTACAGCATTGGTCAGTTCAAAGTTGCCAAAAGCCTTGAGAACGGGCGCGTTGAAGTGTGGGTATGTCCCATAGCTCCCGGTTCAGACGGTGAAGGCAAAGGCAACGGCTGGGTTTACTACAGATTATATCCCGATGCAGATCCCCGTTACATGAGCAATCAGCCTCCGGTTGGAACAAATGCCAACGGTGGCGGAAAGGGCGGCACAACCTTCTGATATATGAAGCTGATCCTTATCTATCAGCCCGAAGATGCTGATAAGAACAAAGAATACATAAAACTTTACGAAAACGAATGCAAACGCCGTGGTTTGGAATGTACCCTTAAGATAACGGGACGTCCGGGCT
>CADAHD010000233.1:0-2105 GCA_902787595.1 uncultured Lachnospiraceae bacterium | reverse complement strand
GCCGGGGACTTCTCTTGGCTCATTGAGGGCTGCTCTCCGGCGGAGGATATCTTCATCAACCGCTCAAGATATGCGCAGATCACATATTTCCTGGAAGAGAAGGGCTACACCGTCTACAACAATTCACTTGTAGCCGAACTTGGAAACGACAAACTGCTGGCCATAAGATACATGCAGGCGCGGGGCATCCCTGTGATGAAAACTTACACCACCCCGCCGGCGGTTTATCCCTTTGTAGCCAAAAGCGTGGACGGCCATGGCGGAAATGAAGTTTTCCTAATAAAGGATGAAGCCGGACTTAAGGATGTGCTTTCCGCACTAGAGGGGCGAAAGGTGATATTCCAGGAATTCTGCGATACGCCCGGGCTTGATAAGCGCGTTTACATCGTGGGGAATAAGGTGGCGGGCTGCATGCTGCGCCGCGGAAACGGCGACTTCAGAAGCAATTATTCTCTGGGCGGAAGCGCGGAGTTTTCGCCCCTTACGCCGGATGAGGCGGAGATAGTCGATAAGATACTGACGGCGCTGGACATAGGGCACGCCGGAATAGACCTGATATATCACAACGGCCGCCCCGTCTTCAACGAGCTTGAAGATGTTGTGGGCAGCCGGATGCTGTACCGCTATACGGATATTGATGTGGTTAAGATGTTTGTAGAGTATATTCTTTCGGCGCTGTCATCCTGATAGTAAGCTCGGTCTCTGGCATGCTATGCATGGGTATAGTCACTGTCATCCTGAGCGCAGCGAAAAAGTGAGGCAGGAAATCTATGATTTCCGAAGCCGAACTTTCCTACTTGGGGATCTTGACAGAACTACCGGGATGAAAGTTGACAGGCTATTGTTCTGTTTATTCCTGTAATCCTTCAAGATCCTTCGGGCTGTAGCCCTCAGGATGACACTTGCGTTAGCTCTTACCTAAAGAACCTTTCAAGATCCTTCGGGCTGAAGCCCTCAGGATGACACTTGCGGTGGCTGTCCGGCTTCAGATGACAAGCGCTAATGAGGACACAAATGGCGTTATTTAAAGAATACCTGCAGCGCATGATACAAGTGCAGCTGCCACGCTTTCATGTCGTGGACGCCGCCGGGGATCACATAAAAGTCGTAGTTCTCTCCGGGTTTAAGGTAGGGACATGCTTCCACTGCCTTCTCCATAATATCTTTGTGCTCTGCATAGGCCATAGTGCCGTTGCCGCAGAACATGTAATCAAGCTTAAAGCCTTTCTTATCGCCTTCCTCAAGTGTGGTACATATCCTCTCCACTTCCTTTGCATGATCGCCGAAAGGCCCGCAGCAGCCGGAGAACGGCCCGTACCATGAGAAGAGGTCAAAATTCCTGTAGAACGCCGATCGGTAGGTGGTCATGGATCCCATGGAAAGGCCGGCAAAGGCGCGGTGCTGTCTGGTCTTTACCAGATTCCCGTCCGATACATCCCCGCCGCAGTAGGTTGAATACTTCTTTTCGATGCCGGGGATCAGATCCTTCCTGAGCTCCTGATAGAACTGCTCTGTTCTCTCATCTATGATGTTTTCCTTATCTTTCTCGCTTCTGTAAAAAGTGGGGGTCACGATTATAAGCGGCTTGCAGAGGCCCTTTGCTATCATGTTGTCAAGGATGGTCACGGTGTCGGGGAAGAGCTTGAACCACCACTCTTCTGTGAAGTTGCCGCCGTGCATCAGATAGAGTATGTCATACTTTTGCGATGCGTCGTAGCCGAAGGGCAGATAGACCCATGCGCCTTTGTGGATGGGCTGCGAGTCGCCCTCATCATAAGTGAAGGAATCATATTCAAAGCGCTCCACAGAGCCCTTCTTATCGCATTCCTCAAGCATTTCCTTCGGCATTTCGTAAACATAGTTCATTTTGATACCCCCTCGTATTTATTTGAATTTTTCATCTGCGCTGATTTTGTGGTTCATTCTGCGATTTCTTCATTTGCAACCACTTCCGTGGATGCTTTTTTGTGGTTCATTTTGCGATTTCTTTATTTGCGACCACTTCCGTGGATGCTTTCTTGTGGTTCATTCTGCGAAAACCACGTTTGCCGACATCATGAGCGGTCTTCGACTATATGCTTGATGATCGCTTCGGCGGCGTTTAC
>CADAHD010000232.1 GCA_902787595.1 uncultured Lachnospiraceae bacterium | reverse complement strand
CCTGCAGTTATTTTTTCTTCAGTCATTTTGTCCTCCGGTCATTTTTATCCAGCTGTTTTCACTTGTTTACTCCGCACTCCCGTATCAGTCCCTTACATAATAGTGACGCGCTATCCATTTGCACAGTCCGGGAAGGCCCGGATACACTATACGCTCACTCATATTAAGCTGATCCAGCATATCCCTTATACGCCAGCGCAGATCCTTATTGATGATATACTTGATGGTATTCTCAGTCTTTTTGTTAAGGAATTCCTCTATGTCATCTATAGCCATGGGAACCACACTGAAAAAAGAATACTGGTTGACTATGCGCTGGTTTATCGAAGGCGGTTCCATGACCACCATCGCGCTGTCGCCCATATCCTTATCATACTGCGCCAGACTGTTCCCCGTTGCCTCTGCAAGCGTGTCAACCGAAAAAATGGTCACCTCCTGCCGCTCAACTATATTCCTGTATTTCTGCGGCAGATGCGATACCATTTCTGCCATATCGATCCTCCAGACACAGCAGTCATGTTTATCCATGTCCTTAAGCTCGGTCTCGCTCATGGCAAAGTGCAGCCCCACCAGCGCCGAATGTGTCCAGTCCAGCAGGCGCGTGGGAAGGCCGTTATGCTGTCCTTCTATCATCTGCCGCCATACGGACTGGCCTATGGAAGGATCGCCTATCACTGCATATTTGGCAAAATTCTCAAGAATAGCCGGCTCCAGCCTGCTTTCCAGCCCCTTGCAGTTTCTGGAAAGGGATGTCTTCATTTTAAAACCCGAATCCGGCATACCGCGGTAAATATATGAGCTGCGGTTTCTGTTAAGATCCTTTCTGAAATCCTGTTCCGTCAAAAGCGGCAGCAGTTCATCCAGATCGTTGATATAGACTTCTTTTATCATTTAGCGCTCCCTTTTATCATCTTCAGAAGCTCATCCTTTTCTATTGGCCGCGAATAAAAATATCCCTGAAAACTCTTAACGTCATATTTATTCAAAAGATCGCGCATGGCAGCATTTTCAATACCCTCAACACAAACATTTGCGCCAAAAAGCACGGCGACCTCCGTAAAGCTGTTGACCAGGCAGCCCTCTTTTTCGTCTTCCTCGATATTCTGTATAAAGCTCCTGTCGATCTTTATGGTATCTATGGGTATGTTCTTGACCAGTCCCACAGAGGAAAAGCCCGTGCCGAAATCATCCAGCGCCATCTTTACGCCCCCCGCGCGCAGAGTGACCACCACATTCCTCAGCAGGTCCATATCAAGCAGGCGGCAGCGCTCTGTTATCTCAAGGCACAGATGCTCCGGAGGAAACTCCAGCTCATTAAGTATATTCCATACGGTATCCGTAAAATCAGGCCGCTCAAGCTGGGCGTACGATATGTTCACATTTATCACGAAATCCGGCATTATGGACATCATCTTTTTCGCAGTCTTAATAGCCTTTCTCAATATCCATTCACCCAGCACCGGGAACTTGGGATCCCTCTCCAGCAGCGGTATGAACTCATCAGGCGGCACCACGCCGTATTCATCATTCTTCCAGCGCAGCAGCGCTTCCGCACCGGTGATCCTTCTATCCGCGGGTAATGGAATTCCTTATCATATGCAGCGTCTCTATGTTGCGCATATGCCGTCCCGCCAGATTATCCTCAAACTCCACCAGATCCCCATGCCTGCTGACCTTGGATTCGTCATATGCAAAATTCAGACAGGTATAAATAGTCTGTGTATCGGTATTAAACTCCTTAAGCGCCAGCGCGCCGGAATTCAGCTCAAGCGATATAAAGCGGTCTTCTATCTGTATGCCCTTACGGAAATACCTGCGAAGCTCCTCATAAGTCTTTCTGACCTCTTTCTCCGACTGGGTCTGGGTTATCACAGCAAACTTTGATCCATCCAGTCTGTAGGTTCCGCCGCGGTTGCCCACATGATCCATCATGAATCTGCCAAAGCGCTGCAGCACGGCATTTCCAAAACCATAGCCGTATACTTCATTAAGCTCGGTAAGCCTGCCTATGCCCACCACGCAGATCCTGATCTCTGTTTTATTATTGATGCAGCTCTCCACATCTTCAAAAAAGCCATACTGATTCCTTAAACCGGTAAGGTTATCAATATGACTCTGCTCACTGTGATTTCTTATAGCTCCGCCAAAATACTCCGGCTGTCCGTATTCATCGGTAATGACTATGCCGCGGCAGGTGCATACATCGTACACGCCGTCCTTCTTTCTGGCGCGGTACTGCATATCATGGCCCTTGACTTTTCCGCTGAATATGGCGTCTATGCCTTCACGGTAGATCTTTTTATCTTCCGGATGGATATGATCCTCCCATATGGCTCCGGCTTCATACATGTATTCCGACGGCAATCCAAAAATGTCCACCAGGTTTTTTGACCAGCGTGAACAATCGTACATCATGTCGCACAGATATACATAAGTATCTTCACCTATGATGGAAAACGCTTCAAACAGAGAATCAAGTCTTCTCTTTCTTTCCCTTGGGATTCTTTTTTCCGTTTTCATAGGCCCCCCCTCTCTCTGAACATCTCAGAAAAACCCATAAAACCTAAAATACCAAGCTTATTATATCAGATTTTTGCTTATTTTACAAATATCCGGCAAAGATAAAACATACATATCGCGCTTCTCCTAGTGCCTTCTTCTGCGGCCGCCCCTGCATCTTATGCATTTGCTCCCGCTGAAATCCCAGGGCAGCGGTCTGCCGCATATCACGCATTCCTTTTCCCTTAGTGCCTGGGTCGCAAGGAATCTGTTTATCTCTTCCGAGATCAGATTCTTCTGCATCATTATCGTCCCGGAGCTCTGCGCATCCCCGTACTTCTTACAGAGCTGGTATTCCAGATCCAGTGCTTCATACATGCGCTCCGCGTCGCGCAGGCCTTCCGCCTCCACGATGGGATCCATGCCCCAGCCTATATTAAAATGTGCTTCCCTGCCCTTTATATGCTCTATCGCAAAGCCCAGCCACCTTTCTAAAAGCTCGGGCTTGCTCTCATCATACGGTATAGTTATCAGCTCATATATGGTCTGTTTGTCGGAAGTGTACTCTTCCAGCATCTCGGCCAGCTTTATCTCTCTTTGTGAAGAAGCTTTTTCAAACGGCGCAGATACGGGTATCTTATCCCATTGCATTATCAGTTCGGATACCTTTCCGTCTATTCCCAACAGGCTCTCCGGGAACGCTATCCTTGCCTTCTTAATAGCAGGAAGGCGGTTCTCAACTTTATGCTTAAGCTGTTCAAGCATCATATTTGTATTTATCTCGATCGTATAATAGCCTTTATCAAATACTCCGGCACGGCCTGCGCGGCCCACTATCTGCCTGATCTCAGCCGGCAGCAGACTGCGCCTTTCCCTTCCGTCAAACTTGGATATCTCCATCAGCACTACGCGTCTTATGGGCAGATTAAGCCCCATTCCTATGGCATCCGTAGCCACCAGGACATCCGTTTCTTTTTCCATGAACTTCCTGGCTTCTTCATGCCGCACATCATAGGGCAGGGCGCCGTATATAACGCTGCATTTATATCCCTGCTTCTGCAGCGCCGCGGCTATGGCATGCACGGATCTCCTGGAGAATACTATAAGGGCGTCACCCTTCTGAACGGTATCGGGAAATTCACAATAATCCACGTCACATTCCAGCGCGCTCAAGCGCTTATGGTATTCCACTTCATATTCGTCGCCGCAGGCCTTTATCATTTTCTTCAGTATCTCTTCGGCTTCGGGCGCTGCGCATACATGTATGGTATCGGCTACTATGCCCATGATAGCAGCAGTCCATCTCCCGCCGCGGAACTCATCCGTCAGCATCTGCGCCTCATCTATAACGGCGCAGCTGTAGCCTTTCTTAAAGTCAAGCACATCTATGGTAGATGCCTGAAAAGGCGCATCCTCTGAGAGTATCTCCTCTTCTCCCGTGATCAGATTACAGGACAGTCCCCTATCCTTAAACTTCTCATACTGTTCGTAAGCCAGAAGCCTGAGCGGTCCCAGGTATATGCCGCTTCCCGCTTTTATCAGCTCCTGCATGGCTTTGTAGGTCTTTCCGGAATTGGTAGGGCCTATATGAAGCACAAACTTTCTGCTTATCTGTCTGGCCGCCGGATAAAGGTCTATCATATTATCGGGAATGTGATCCAGCACCGCCGCCTTAAGAGCCAGCTCCTTTTTCTTCATGCGCTCATACTGCTTATCAATGCCTTTGTGATTGGGATTGCCGCTGATAAGCTTAACGGCTTCCGCCCTGTCAAGTATCGGCATGGCTTCTTCGGAGTATTCACATAAACACCTGTAAGCTGCATCCAGCGCCTCATCATATACATGATCACAGATATCCTTTTTTCTCTGTCTGCTGACACCTTTGGGTATTGCCTCCCTTAAACGGCCCAGTACATATTCGCAAAAAGGCTGTTCAGGATAATAATAGCCCTGCGAAATGACCAGGTCGCAGTAAAAGGATGCCCATCCGCTCTTATCAGGCAGCCTGTTTATGTAGTCCCCATAGTTTTTTATGCTGAGCAGATCTTCCTTATGACCGCCTCTTCCCCCCTTATCCGCAAATGTGATGCTGATCTTTTCCGAAGAGAGATATGTTTCTATAGTCCGGCGCATCATCGCTCCCATTTCCGGATACTGCGACTTCACTAACCCCGTTATATCCGTATAGCCCAGCTTTGACAGAGCTTCTTTCAAAAGCTGTTCATTCTCTGTCTTTATCCGGTAATCCCTGACGGCATACTCGGAAAAATCCCTTAATCCGTCGGCCGCCATTCGTTCTATCCATTCACGATTGGCCTCATAATACGCTTCATCGGTTTTTAATATCTCTGTCCGTCCATGGAAGTAAGTAAAAACCTCATCCTCCTGTCTGCGTCTTTCCAGTTCCTGTCTGTATTCGGGACTCTTTTTAAAAGCGATGCGTTTTCTCTTGCTGCCTTTGCCTGCAAAGCGCTCACGCAATATACCCTCGCCAATGGATGCGCTTCGTCTGTCAGCGCGTTTTTTATATTGTGACAATACCCAGTCCGTATATGCTTTTTCCATAACACTCCTCTTAAGTTCTTAATGATACTGATATCATAGTTTAACATAAAAGCCGCTTATATGACCACCTTCATCTCCGTAAAATATTCCTTACGGCGGCCATGAGCATAAAAAAAGATCCGCTCCCTGCGCGCAAGCGAAGGAAGCGGATCCTTAGTGGTCCTTATGATATTACTTTACTGTTACAGCTGTAATGTGGGTATTTACGCCCTCATACCAGTAAAGGAAGCCTTCAACATCAACTACATCGCCGGCCTTAAGTCCGCCAACCTGATCGTAGAAAGCCTGATCGCTGCCGTTAAGATAATACTCCAGGCAGAAATCATATTCAGCACCGTCCTTTGAGAGCTTAACATAGATATCATCGCCGGGCTCATCATTCTTATATGCCACGCTTACAACAGTCATGTCGGTAAAGAGAACCTTCTGGTTCTGATAGTCGATGAGTTCGTCGGTTCCCAGCTTATCGGTAACATCCTTTGCATCTGCCACAAAAGTGTCTCCGTCGATTATCTCATAAGTAGCATCTGCGATCTCGATCTCACCTGACCACTCAGCCTTAAAACCGTTTACCCTGATCTTGGTACCCTTGGTAAGCTTGTCAGCCTCTTCCTGTGAATCGCATGCCATGTTGTAGATGAAATATGCTCCGTCCTTATCCTGGGCATAAACAGTGATCTTTCCATCCCACCAGCTCTGGTTAGCCTGAACATAAGCTTCCACT
>CADAHD010000231.1:4265-5106 GCA_902787595.1 uncultured Lachnospiraceae bacterium | reverse complement strand
TTTTGGAAAACGGAAGCATGTTTGGAAGCATTAAAAAGACTATAAGATATTTTAAAAGAAACGGATTTCTGGATACCTGGTATGCAGTGCAGGAGAGACTGTGGGAAAAAAAGCATATCAGGTATGTTTATGAACCGCCTGCAGAGAAGGAGCTGGAAGGGCAGAAGCAGAAGAAGTATGAGAAAGCGCTCAAGTTTTCCATAGTGGTTCCCGCCTATGAAACGCCGGAAGTCTTTTTGCAGGATCTGATCCTTTCCGTGGTCGAACAGAGTTATGAGGATTGGGAACTGATAATTGCCGATGCTTCAGAAACCAATGCCGTTGCAAAGGTGGTAAACAGCTTTAAAGAGCAGTACGGCGGCATAGTATATCACAGGCTAAAGAGCAATGAAGGGATCTCCGGAAATACCAATGCAGCGCTTGAGCAGGCAACGGGGGATTATACAGCGCTTTTGGATCATGATGATTTTCTGACGCCGGATGCGCTATATATGCTGAGGGAAGCCATAGATAAAGCGGATTCGCCGGCTCTGGTCTACAGCGACGAGGATAAGACCAACCGTTATGTGGAGACTTTTTTTGAACAGCATAAAAAGCGGGATTTTGACAGGGAGATACTGCTTTCGAATAATTATATCTGTCATCTGAGCGCCTTCAGGACCGATGTTATAAAGGAGCTGAAACTGCGCAAAGAGTACGACGGAGCCCAGGATCACGATCTGATTCTGAGGACCGTGCAATGGTGCCGCGATAAATACGGTGATAAGGAGCTTAAGAAAAAGATAGTTCATGTTCCTAAAGTACTTTATCACTGGCGCTGTCATGATGCTTCCACGGCAGG
>CADAHD010000231.1:0-4245 GCA_902787595.1 uncultured Lachnospiraceae bacterium | reverse complement strand
CCAAGCAGTATGCTTTCGATGCGGGCAGGCACGCCATAGAAGAGGCGCTCAAGGCAGAGGGGATAAGCGCTCAGGTTAAGGAGATGAAGCATCTGGGCTTTTTCCGTGTGGAATATGAAGGCGGGATCTTTGCCCAGAGGAAAAATGTCGGCATAGTGGGCGGACCTCTGTTTAAGGATGAAAAGATGTGCGGCGGCGCCATGGAGGCAGACGGAAAGCTCATCTATGACGGCCTGTATCAGGGCTTTTCAGGGCCGATGCATATTGCGGCATTGCGTCAGAGCGTGCCGGCCGTAGATCTTCGCAACTGCATCATAAGGGATGAGCTTATAGAGCTGTATAAGGATGTGACCGCTTATGAATACCCGTTTCCGGGGGATGACGACGCAGAGCGTGTTAAAGGAAAAAGTTTGAAATTCTGCAATAAACTGCGTGAGAAAGGCATTGAAATAATATACGATCCGGAGCTTATTCCCGGACAGAAGTAACTATGGCCATAAAATTATCGGTGATCATACCGAACTACAACGGAAAACAGTACCTCGAAGCATGCGTGGACTCTCTTTTTAATCAGAGTGTACGCTCTTTTGAGGTTATCATCGTGGATGATGCCTCTGCTGACGGATCGGCGGAGAGCCTGAAGGAAAAATACCCGGAAAACACAGGCTTTCCCCGTGTAAGGTATTTAAGCCATAAGGAAAACAAAGGTTTTGCGGCATCTGTAAACGATGGCATAGCGGCTGCAGTGAGCGAATACGTGCTGCTGCTCAACAATGATACACTGGCGGATCCGGCTTTTGTGGAAACCATGTGGCGGGAGATACGGCGTTCAGATAAGATCTTTTCCGTATCGGCAAAGATGCTCAATATGTATGAGCCGGAAAAGATGGACGATGCAGGTGATTTTTTCTGCGCCCTTGGCTGGGCTTTTTCGGACGCCAGGGATAAGGAAGCTTCGAAGTATCAGCGGCGCAGGGAAGTGTTCAGCGCCTGTGGAGGCGCGGCGATATACCGGAAAGATGTGCTGCAGGAGCTGGGTGGCTTCGACGAAGCGCATTTTGCTTATCTGGAGGATGTGGATCTGGGGTATCGGGCGCAGTGGCAGGGATACCGCAATATCTATGCGCCAGGCGCAGTGGTAGAGCATGCGGGCAGCGGCAGCAGCGGATCGCGTTATAATGAATTTAAGCTGAGGCTTACCGTAAGAAACCAGTTATATCTGTTATATAAAAATATGCCCATATGGCACAGCGTTGTTAATTTTATTCCTCTGCTGGCCGGCTGGATCATCAAATTTGCTTTTTTTGCGAAAAAGGGAATGGGAAAAAGCTACCTGAGAGCATTTGCGGAGGGGATCAAGCTCTGCATTGCAAACAGGGACAGGAAAGTGGATTTTTCAAAGATCCCTTTTTCGAGGCAGCTTGTTATGGAAGGTGTGCTGATAATTAACATATTCAGGCGGTTTATGTTATAATAGATAAGATTCTTTGGGCTGAAGCCTTCAGAATGACATTTAACCATGTCATCCCGGGCGAAGCGAAGGATCTTTGGAGCGTGATAATACTATGATAAGAGACAACCAGAAGGTGCTCAACCGCATACATGTGTTGCTGGACGCAATGCTTATAGCGGGTTCGTATATCCTGGCCTGGTATATAAAATTTGTTCTGCTCAAATCAGCGGATGATGCGCTTGTGGGGCATCATTCGATGGAGAAGTATTTCTCGCTGCTGTACTATATCATACCGGGATATCTGGTGATATATTATCTGTGCGATCTTTATATTTCCAAACGCTATTCCAGCGTGGAAAGAGAGATCTTCAATGTGATCAAGGCAAATGTCCTGGGTCTGGGCGTGGTCATCGTCATCATGTACATCATGAAACTGCAGGATTTCTCGCGTGCAATGATGTTCTATTTCTTCCTGCTTTCGACCTTCGGCACGGTTATCGAGAGGCAGGTTATCAGAAAGATACTGCGAACGCTGCGGAAGAAAGGCTACAATCTGAAGCATGTGGTGCTGGTGGGATATTCCCGCGCGGCGGAATCCTATATTGACAGGATAATGGAGAATCCCCAATGGGGATATGTGGTATGCGGCGTGCTGGATGATCATATACCGGCAGGGACCGAGTACCGCGGGGTTAAGGTCCTGGGGCGCATAGCCAATCTGGATGTTATCCTTCCGGAGAACAAGCTGGATGAGATAGGCATAACTCTTTCGCTTCAGGATTACGACCGTCTTGAGGAGCTGGTGCGCCAGTGCGAAAAGGCCGGAGTGCATACCAAGTTCATACCTGATTATAACAGTGTGATCTCATCAAATCCGTATATCGAGGATCTGACGGGATTGTCTGTGGTTAACATACGTTATGTTCCGTTAACCAATACCATCAATATGCTTATCAAGCGCGTGATCGATCTGCTGGGGTCTATAATACTTATAATACTGTTTTCACCGGTCATGTTGATTTCTGCCCTGTTGATCAAGCTTACGGATGGCGGAAAAGTCATCTTTTCACAGGAACGGGTGGGTCTGCATAATAAGACCTTCATGATGTATAAGTTCCGCAGCATGCGTGAGCAGAAGGATGAGGAAGAGAAGGAAGGCTGGACCAGAAAGGGCGATCCCAGGATCACAGGAATAGGAAGATTTTTAAGAAAGACCAGTCTGGATGAGCTGCCCCAGCTCTTTAATGTGCTGGTTGGGCAGATGTCGCTGGTGGGTCCCAGACCGGAGAGACCGCAGTTTGTAGAGAAATTCAGGGAAGAGATCCCCGGCTACATGATAAAACACCAGGTGCGCCCGGGAATGACCGGCTGGGCGCAGATAAAGGGCTTCAGAGGGGATACCTCGATCCGCCGCAGGATAGAATGCGACCTTTATTATATCGAGAACTGGACCCTGATGCTGGATATCAAGATATTATTCCTGACTCTGTTCAAGGGCTTTATCAATAAAAATGCATACTAAAATGACTGTTCAATTAAATAAGGAGAACATGAGGCGCTTGCTATTGCGTCTGTTTATTCTTTTGTTTTCGGCTTCCGTATCGGTAGCGGTATTGCCGGGCAGTATTGTAAATGTATATGGTCTGTTTGGCGAGCTGATCTCATACTCTGCAGCAGAGGACAAAGGCTCTGATACTGTCGAAGAACGGCAGGCATGCCAAACGGTTAAACAGATCAGGGGTATCAACATTTACAATGTCTGGTTTGAAGTATGGATCTGTATCATATGCTTGATCTTTATTTTATATATGACCGGGCTTCCCGGAGATGATACGATCGTTTCCTTAAAGGTACGCATGGACGATTAAACCTTTCTGCTCAAAATATTGGCAGAAAGGAGGGAGATATCTTGTATGAACAAGATTATATCATGTGGCTCATAAAGGAAATGGTAAGAGCGCTCCTTAAGCTTTTATTCAATATAGATGCACAATCGCCTTCAGTAGAACTGCTGGAGGATGCCGAGGAAAAGCAGGCTTTAGAAAACCTTTTAGACATGATCGATGAAGGAAAGATAAACGAAGCTGAGAACAGCCTGTATGATTCGGTAGAGAATATGGATAAAAGCGGCTTGGAAATGGCTTTGCTGTTTTATTCGTATCTTAATGATAAATCGGACGCTTTTCTGGAAGAACACGATTTTAATCGTATCGAGGTAAAACAGGGGCTGGAAAGCATCACGTCAAGATACGGAATAAGCGGATTTTCGGAACTGTTTTTAAACTGATATAAAAGAAATCCGTTCAAGAGTGTCACAAAGATCAGATAATAAAAGCCGTCCGCGTCATACACGGGCGGCTTTGTATCCGTGTATCTGTGTGAACAGAAAGTTTTTTATGAAACGGCACGAAGATAATCATAGATCCTCCAGGATAAAAGGGAGCATATAGATCGGCTTCAGCTTAAGGTTACCGTCTATTCCAACATCCTTTTGAGAAAGAAGTATTGCCCGTGACACATATCCGGAATACTTCTTACAAAATGCATCTATGGACTCATGTTTTTTGGTAGCCGATGACTTTACTTCCAATGGAAGCAGTTTAGTCTTGTCCTGTAGCAGGAAATCAACTTCATAATAGTGTGTGCTGTTTTCTTTTTCCCAAGTGTGATAATATGCGGTCCTGTTTGACGCGATGATCATCTGTGCCACCGCATTTTCATATAGGTAACCCAGATCAGCCGATAATTTGTCTCCCAGCAGTTTGCTATATATGCTTTCGTCTGTTTTGGGT
>CADAHD010000230.1 GCA_902787595.1 uncultured Lachnospiraceae bacterium | reverse complement strand
CTGTCTATCACGGGAAGATCCCACTGCAGCTGGGATTTCTGGCCGAAAACCACTCCTATTCCCGCCACATATTCCTTTCTCTGCCTGTATGGAACATAAGAATTTACGCTTATTGAACCGCTGTCGGGGCAGAGGATCCCGGAAAGCATTTTTATGGTTGTGGATTTACCGGCCCCGTTAGGTCCTATGAATCCGACCATCTCTCCGCTTTCTATATCAAAGCTTATCCCGTCCACCGCTTTTTTATTTTCAAATTTAGGTACGAACATATTGGCTATCATTCCCGGTATGCCCGCGCTTCTCTTATTGACTTTAAAGGTTTTGGAAACTTCTTTCACCTCGATAAAACTCACTTTTACACCCTCCCAAAATGAGATATTTTTATGCTTTCTCCCAGACCCGATCTGCGGAAATTAAGAGACTTGACCATGGTACCGGCGCATATCCGCTCTATCACTTCTTTTGAAGATACATGATTTGAATTGTAGTATATCTTCATCATGTCGTTATCTATGATCAGCTTCTCTACTTCCAGATCCGATATATCAGGGATAGCGCCATCAAGCTTTATGCTGCACTCTTCCATCGGGATCAGCTTTTTTACAAGTTCATCTTTAGAACCATAGAACACTGCCTCTCCGTCATCAAGAAGGAGTACACGCTCAGCCACCTCCGAAATATCCTCCATATCATGAGAACTGATCAGAATCGTAGCGCCTTCCTGCTTCTTTTCTTTTACAAGAGTGTAAAAAGCTGCCTTCGCATTCTGATCCAGCCCTATACATGGTTCATCAAAAATATATAGCCCGGCATCCCTTATAAAGCTCATGCCCAGTTCGGCTCTCCTTTTCTGTCCAAGAGATAACGCCCTTACGCGTGTATCAAGTATATCCTTAAATCCAAGGATATCCGCCACATACTCTGTCCTTTCGGTAAAACGCTCTTTCTCTATGCCGTATATCGTCTTCATCTCATTTAAACTGTCTCTCACAGACAGCTCATCATTAAAGACCGGGATATCGGCAAACAATACCGCGATATCCTTAAGTATCTCTCTTCTCTTTCCTACCGGATCTTTTCTGAACGTATATATGCTTCCGCGCCCGGGAGACAGAAGTCCGCTGATAAGCTTCAGGAAAGTAGTCTTTCCTGCTCCCGATGCTCCTATCACGCCAAGCGTGACACCCTTCGGGACATGCAGTTCGATCCCTTTTAATATAAACTTGTAAACGTCTTTGCAGATGATCATATTTCTCCTCCGGATAAAAAGGCCTCTCTCTTTCGGCGGTTCTGCGATACTAAAATACCCCCTGCACTTTAACGGTGCAAGGGGTATGGGATAAACGACCCTATATCAGGGATGAACTGTCCTATGCGGGGATAAAAATACTGACGATAAAGAAGTCATCCTCTTCATAAAAATCAGTCATCCCTTCATAAGAAGCAACGATATCTTTTATCTGCTTTACTCCAAGGCCATGTTTTTCATTATCATCTTTCGTTGATATCAGATCGGGATTTTCCGAAAGGACGGATCCGCTGATCCTGTTTTTTACCGTGATAACATCATATCCCTTTTTTTCACTGACATTTATTAATATCTCTTTCCTTTCTTCTTTTCTTTCATGCTCTATTGCATTATCCATGGCATTGGCAAAGACGGCCGAAAAATCTATACCTTTCATACGTTCAAAATCCGCCCTGCCTATCTGCACTTTTACATCTATCCCCTCATCGGTACATATACGGAGCTTATCATTCAATATATGGTTAAGCAGCGGGTTTCCGGTCTCAACGTAGCTTCTTACCGCATTAAGTTTTTCAAGTATCTCCGATATATAATCCTTTGCACTGTCCGGATCGCCGCTGTTTAAATAAGATGCCATCACCATCAGATGATTACGCATATCATGTTTCAGTTTCCTCGTATTCTGATGCAGCCTTCGTATTTCTTCTTCCTGTTTATTGATCTCCTCCATCTGCCATTTGTACGAATCGAGTTCATACTTAAGATCCATGTTGGCTGCCTCCAGTTCAAGGATCCTGTCAGTCAGTTCTTCGATTTTCTTTTTATCGGAACGCATCATTTTCTCATAAACCTTAATATCTGTTTTTTAGCTTCATCAGAGTATGCCTTTCCTATTGGCAGCACTTCTTCATTATCAAGCGTAAGCTCATCACTCCTCATGGTCCTTATATGTTCCATATTAACAAGAAAGCCTTTATGTATCCTCAGAAAATCGCTGTTTTTAAGATCGCTTTCCACGCCTGATATTGTTGAGCGTATCTTAAACTCTTTAGTCTGTGTATGGATCAGAAGATAATTCGCAAGACTTTCAAAATACAGGATATCGTCCATGGGAATACTCAGTGTCTCGTTTGCCGATCTGAAAGTAAAATGCCGCTCCCTGCTCCCGGTCTTTTTTTCACAATCCTTCAGTACACTTAACAATTCTTCCTCAAGAAATTTCTTTCTGACGAAAGCAAACGGATGGTATTTAAAGCTGTCATAAACCAGTTCATCATGAGCGGTAACAAAAACTATCAGTATCTTAGCGTCCATGTCAGCCAGACGCTCTGCAACATCCATCCCGCTTAGGCCCGGCATGTCTATATCCAAAAGCAACACATCCGTATCGCCGGTCTCTTTAAGGAGCTCTTCCCCACTTAAAAACTTCCTGACTACGCTGTCAGGATACTCCCTGCAGATTATCCTTTCTATATCATCCAGTATCTTCGGTTCATCATCACATACAGATATTTTCATGCTCAAATTCCGTATCTTTCTCCTATATGAATGACAGCTGTTCGTTCTCTATGTGCAC
Source organism: uncultured Lachnospiraceae bacterium (assembly GCA_902787595.1). The sequence continues at coordinate 1,433 of CADAHD010000230.1, read as the reverse complement.
GTTTAATTCCGGCATCTTCATAAGCATCAGTTCGCGAAAAGACTCCCCGATCCACGATAATATATCTTCTTCCCGGATAAGTAAGGGCATGCGCTCGTGTATCATATTCACCGAATCATTCGCCTGCGTAGTGATCACAGTAAAATGCTCTGCATCTTTACACTGCCTGTATATCCCCGCAAAAAAACAAATTTCATGCCCGGGCAGATCTATCGCTGCTTTCTGTTTATATCTGTCCCACTCATAAAAATGTGAAGCCGGTATCACACACCTTCGGAACAATACATCATTCCTAAACATCGGCTTATCTTCGATAGTTTCAACCCTTGCATTTATCACAGGGCTGCTGCCATGCGCGGAAGGATATCCCCATATCATCTTATCCAATGATACCAGACCGTTTTTCTTACATATAACGGGCGCCGTATCGGAGGGATGTATATCTCCGCATATATCAAAAAGATCTACGGATTCCCCAAGTATCCGCCCCAGCTCACCGTATGTTTCATTTTTTATATGATATCTTCCACACATATAACCGTACGCTATTTAAAAGAGCTCTCCGTTTGGATCATGATCAAAAATAATATTGATTTTATCACATTCTCAAATATTGGTCTATTTATCTACCATCACAGAGTACGTGCGGTGATAAACGGTATCATGCTGTAACTTAAGACAATATGGCTGCCTGCGCCGAAAAGTCGCGGGCAGCATCTCCATATGAATCTGTAACTTTATACCCGCTCAGATCCACGTTATTCTTACTGCAGAATTCCTCAAAGCTGCACGAATCCTCAAAACGATGATAAACATAAAGTATCTTATCTTCAAAGCATCGCGTCACAAGCTGGGAGCCTTTTGGTGAATTGTAGCTCCCCACATTGTTTATTATCCTGTCCGTATAACCGTTTTTGATGATGGGCGCAGCCTTCCTGTAAAATAAAATGGCACTGTCCAAAAGTTCCCACTGTTCATCATCCAGATCGTATATATCACCGCTGAGTCCCATACGCCCAAGGAAAGTAGCGCACAAAGAATAAAAGATCCTCTCGCGCGTATCCTTTGCGCGGAGCACAGCCCAGATCTGACTCTGCTGAGGCTTTATCACACGATGTACATTTGCCGCTATCACCGGCAGGGACGCTATCTCATGAGCATCCGAAAAACTTGCCTGTGATGCCAGCTGCATAAATGAAGGTTCCAGGCGGTGTCCGCCGCTTGAACAGTTCTCGATCACCAGTTCCGGTATCTCTTTTCTCATTTTACGGAAGAACTCCTGCGTAGCCAGTACCTTTCTCCTTAAGTTTTCGCCCGGGGCTTCATCACCGTCACAGCCTATGCCCAAAGTATCATTGTAATCAACTTTTATATATCCGAAACCGTCTTCCTTTAATCTGTCGATAACGCTTTTTTTCAGATGATCCTGCACA
>CADAHD010000229.1 GCA_902787595.1 uncultured Lachnospiraceae bacterium | reverse complement strand
GCACTGAACTCCAGGGAGAAGTGGTACTGTCCGCCGATACCTTCAAATTCGGTGCCGTTGGAGTTGCGCGAAAACCAGTTCCACCGGTCGATCACTGCGGCGCCGCCCGCGATCTTGATTTTGGGATAGTCTTTTTCAAGGATCTTAAGGAATTCCTGTACACGCTCGATAAAACGGTCGGTATCCGGTTCCTGAAGGCCCTGTACAAATATATCACTGCCCTGGTCTGGAGCGATATCATGACAGGGATCTTCATCAGCCGATCTTGCGGCAGAGAGGCTGTCTTCGATCAGTTTTTTCAGTCCTTCTTCAGAGATATCATTTCCGCCCACGGAACCCATTTTATTGTTCTCAAATACTCTGATAGAACCGTAGTTATCAAAAACGGTACGCATCAGCTTAAAGTCCCCGTCCTCAAGGTTAAGCTCCAGTTTTTGGGATTCGGAAAGCGTATAAGTATATTTTTTAACTTCGCTGTTTTTGATCAGCGCATCAAAGGTATCTCCGGTATTTCTTATATTCGACATCTTATCTTCCTCCTATCGTTATCTTACAGCGTATATGGGGACCGCCCATTCCCACGGCCATAGACTGCTTCTTTCCGCAGAAGCCGGAGGCTGACCATTCCACTTCATCGGATACCATGTCAACGCTCTTCAGCATGTCAAAAGCTAAGCCGCTTACCGTAGAATCCAAAAGGGCTCTGCCTAACTTGCCGTTTTTGATCTCGTAGCCGCAGATCACACCGAACATAAACTCGCCCGTAAGATCTGCCTGACCGTTTCCGGACTGGATAAGATAATAACCGTCATCAACAGAAGCTATCAGTTCTTCCACAGTATTCTTTCCGGGCAGGATGCAGGTATTGCGCATACGTATTAAGGGTTCATCCCAGAAGCTCCAGGCTCTTGCGTTTCCGGCAGGTTTCATGCCGTATTCCACAGCGCTTTCACGGTCATTCATATAACCTACCAGTATACCGTCTTTGATCAGTACAGCGTCTTCGGCTATCGTGCCTTCATCATCCAGATATACGGGAAGAGGCGCAAGGCCGCCGTTATAGCTATGGGCAAAGTCTACAAGGTTGCAAAGTCGACAAGGTTTACCAGCTCCGAAGCCACGCGCTTGTTAAGACAGGACCCCGCAACGCTTCCACCGCGGACCAGATCGGCTTCCACGGTATGGCCCACCGCTTCGTGCGCCAGCATACCGCCCATCATGCCGCCTAAAACGACAGTCTTTTCTCCTGCGTCGGGATATATGCCTTCTCTTTTATCCATAACCCATTTATAAAGCTCATCTATCTCCGGATAGTATTTTTCCGGATTTGAGAAATTATCATAAAAGCTTCCGAATCCGCCCAGCGCCTTGAACATTTCAACCGGCGTACCTTCTTTTGACTCCGCAGTCATATGGATATAAACATGAGCGCGGGGGGTTACCAGATGTCCGCTTGCCGCGTCCGAAGAATAGATTATCCTGTCCTGCGAATCTTCTGAATACGAAACAGTGCGGCTGCTCAGTTCCGGATATTTTTTTTCTATGTATGCATCAAACGTGCGGCAGAGTTCGATGATCTCCTTCTGCTCGGCATCCACGATATCGCGGTTTAATGCAACACTGCCGCTGCATACGGAAGCGGGCAGGGCGATGCTCCGTGAAGAATGCTTTGATAAGAACATGGCATTTTCGGTTGCCGCCTTTATAACTTTTTCTGCCGCTTCGGGAGAATATTCAGAGATAGATGCAAAACCGAAGACACCGCCGCGGTTTACTCTTGCATTGATACCTCTCCCTCCCGAACGGGAATTGTTCACGAGATTTCCCTTAAGTATAGTCACGTCACGATAGCGGTTCTCATGTCCTCTCAGAACTGTCTGTACCCCGTCCGCAAACAGTTCTGTCTTTGATCCTATGATATCCTGCAGCATAACAACCTCCTTGAAATAATTCATTTCTTGCTTATATTTCATATAATAGCATTTATATCCGGGATTGAAAACCCTCAGGCCCTCTGTGCATAAAAAAGCTGACGCACCAAAAATAGTACGTCAGCTTCATTTATGCTAAAAGCCGCTCTCATGTTAGTAATACTCGTCAGTAATGGCGGCTGAAGCATACAATATGTCATTGCCCTGAGTTTTAGGTATCGGCAGGGTCCGGACCGGAAGGCAGAGAGCATAATTCATTCCACCGGCAGTTGCCGCAGAGCTTTTCTCTTTTTCCGGTGATCAGTATCTTTTCATACACTTCCCGTGAAAAATCTTTGTAGCGCATTGTGGTTTCGGTTTTCAGCCCGCAGATCTTAAGGACCTGCGCATCATAGCTGTTTACTTTGTCGATGGAAGTGCAGACCCCTGAGCGGTTATTGGGGCATTTAGCGCAGATATCGTCCACGCCTTGTGTAAGTGTGATAAGCGGATCTTCTTTCTCCAGCAGTTCTTTATATTTCGTCATATTGCGGACGAAGTCACCGCTGTAGCCCTTTCCCTTAAAAAAGTAGAGGCACATCCCGTGATGGGGACGAAGACGGATCATGCGTTCTCACCATTTCGGATCACACGGCGCAGCGCCTTGTTGCTGCCGATCAGAAGCGCCACAGCTATCTTTGCCAGATCCGGAATGATGAAAGGAAATACGCACCAGGAGAGAGCGGTCATCAAGCCGGCGCGGCTGCCGTCCTCCGCAATATATACTCTCATAAACCATAAGGTTCCGAATGCATAGCAGACGATCAGCGCAAGTATCATGGAAACAGCGTACATCCAGACTTTTTTTCCAAGCAGTTTTTCAAATGCCCACATTACGAGAGCGGAGAAAAGAAAACCGATAAGATATCCGCCGGAGGGACCCAGTAAAGCGCTCATCCCGCCGTGCATATCGGCAAAGACCGGAGCTCCGGCAGCTCCAAGCAACAGATAGACAACTACTGCGATCGTACCCCGGAAACCGCCTAACAGGCATACGCTCAAAAACACAGCGAAGGTCTGCAGCGTAAAGGATATCATGGTGGGGATCGATATCCATGAACATACTGCCATTAATGCCACGGCGATCGCTATATATGCGATATCGATGGTTTTGAAAGCAGCGGATCTTTTTGAAGGTATTTTTGCGGAAGTGCTTGTTGTTTCTGTCATTTGTGTATCTTCCTTTCTGTTTTTAGCACAAGGAAGATAATAGCACCGGCAATCTGGATTGTCAACCATATATGTGAGGGGTTAACAATTCGGAACCCGGAGCAAAGGGCAAACTCTTTTTTATGTCACAAAAATACACCCTTACAGGTGTATTTTTGGAATTCAATACCTTGTCTTTTCTATCAATTCATCAAGCGCTCCGATGCTGCTGCCGCACTCCTTTATGTTGCGGCCGAAGAAGGAGGTGGCTTCAGCGGCGTCAAAGCTTAAGACACGATTCTCCATGTCAACAGTGTATTCGAAGGTCACATGATCCAGATTGTCTATGACAGCGATCAGTATGTATGCGATATCCTGCATATCGGCTGTCATCACGGCTTCTTTATCGGCAGGAACACTTTCCTTAAGGCGTATTATCCAGCCGTATGGTTCCGCTGAAGTCTCCAGCTGATTTTCATACTCACCAAGCCTGGTGCGGATATTAAGCGCATTCGCGGTTCTCTGGTTTGCGGACATATCGCCTATATATGCATGCCTTGTTAAGTATGCGGCAGAGGTCAGGAAGGAGTAGGGTTCCATAGGGCTTCCTGCCTCCCATATCACCTGATCGTCGATGCGTATCATCTTCAGTTGATCAGCCTGTTTTAATTTATGGGAGAATTTCTTTCCGCCGCGGCAGAATATGCTTACAGGTACCTCATTTGCTGTCAGTTGAAGAATTCCGTCTGCTTCTTCAAACTTTATGCGGGAGACTACATACGCGCTGCTGCCTGTGCTTATCTGTACGCTCACTACATCATTGTTTATGGAAAGCTCTTCTACCCAATAGATCGTCCCTTCATGAGATCTGCCCACTATAAAGAAGCGAAGGAGTAAGAAGAATCCGAAGAGGATTACGGTAGCGATGCTGCTCAGTATCGCGATCTTCATCATGCGCTTTATTTTCTTTAAGAAGGCGATTTCCTGCACATCATCTTCATCCGGCTCCATGTCATCGTCACTGTCGCCGCGCATCTTTTTTAAGGTTTCGCTGCAGTCTTTACAGCTTTTTAAATGCTCTTCTATCACCTCTTTGGTTTTTTCGGAGGTGAGAGAGTCGATATACGAAGGCAGCAGGTCTTTTATTACTTCACAGGGTATCTTATCCATTATCATCAACTTCCTTTCTTAGTTTTTCTTTTCCACGGTAAAAGGTCACTCTTGCCCAGTTTTCGCTCTTTCCCAGTACTTCGCCCGCTTCTGCAAAGGACAGGCCGCCGAAGACCCGCAGATACATTACTTCCCGGTACGGTTCCGGCAGATCATGGAGCTTTTTAAGCAGATCCAGCTTTCCTTCGGAACCCATGACGACGCTCTCCGCGGATTCTACGGGTATCTCGGTATCCGTAATGTCCTCATGGGCCGGGTTCTTTCGCAGGTGGCTCAAATACAGGTTCTTTGCTATGGCACAGAGCCAGGTAGATACCTTGCAGCTTCCGTCAAAGCGGTCTATGCTGCGTATGGCCCGGTAAAAGGTTTCCTGAGTGAGCTCCTCGGCCAGATCTTCATTATGAGTGACCGACTTCAGGTACTTATATACCGTACGGGCATATTGTTGGTACAGTTCATCCATTGACTGCAAAGCAAGTATCTCCTTTACGCGGCATCCGTTACTTTGCCGCTTTTTAACCGTTCTGTATGGTTAATGATAAAATAAGAGCATTCGTTACAGGATTATAACAAATATTTTTTTGCGGGTACAGCAGAGGGCGTCCCGGGCTGTTTTCACATCTATGGCGGTATGGTATAATCCTTAATTGGGATAAGGAACTTAATGCATACCGGGTATTTTGGGACCGGTAAAACGGCACGGGAGAATGTAATGGACGAATTAAAAGATGTACATTATGACGCCTTTATCAGCTACCGGCACAGTGAGCTGGACAGTTTTGTGGCAGAGCAGCTTCACAAAAAGCTGGAGAGTTTTAAACTTTCAAAAGCGCAGCAGAAAGCTGTAAAGAGCGGTAAAACAGGGATAAGCAGGGTTTTCCGCGATGTGGAGGAACTGCCGCTTTCGGAAAATCTTTCCGAACCCATTAATAACGCCATAAAGAATTCGGATTACCTGATAACCATCTGTACGCCGCGTTATCCGCAGTCCAGATGGTGCATGAAGGAGATCGAGCTCTTTCTTAAGAGTCATGACCGCAGCCATCTTCTGGTGGTCCTGGCAGACGGGGAACCTTCGGAATCCTTCCCCGAGA
>CADAHD010000228.1 GCA_902787595.1 uncultured Lachnospiraceae bacterium | reverse complement strand
CATCACCCGGTGTGCTTACCGGGATCTCTGCTTCCGGCGATGCACTTTCCGGATATTCCGAAACCGGTGCTTCTGTCACAGGGTTCTCTACCGCCGGTGCCCCTGTTGTTTCAACCGGCATGCTCTTCGACGTGTTATTTGTGCACGCACACAAAGTTCCGATCACCATCACAGCCATTACCGCACTTCTCATTCCATTCATCTTTTTTTCATATACATATCTCCCTTTTGCCGTTTTGTATCCGTTCATTGGTTACATGATAGTTACGGAAGAACAAGTACTTTTTTATGGGTTGATTTTGACATTTTTAATATGATATCTCAACCGTATGGCTGTAATGGCTGTGCGGCATCACATTATATTTTTTCAAGCAGCGAAGCACATAAAACATCATCGCCATAACAAAACCCACACTGAAGAAGCCGAATAAAAGGATCACTTTTAAGGAATTGCTCTGCCAGCTAAGCAGTACCTTGACCAGGCCCGACATCAAAAATCCCGTCGCATTTAAGATCATAAATTCAACGACATACAGCATGAAATTCCTTTTTACTATCATGCCGGCCTTTAATCTCATACCGTTATCACGTGCCAGCTTAAGCTTGAGCATAGCCTGTCCCGGTGTGCGTGCCTTAAGGATCACCGGCAATACCAGAAAGAATATTATGCCCTCAAGGATCCATACGCAGACAGTTACCTTTATATCCACTCCGTTTTTGGGTATTATCAGCGCTTCGGTAGCCGCAAATATCACATTAAAGAGCACATAATCGATCACCACCGCAAACAGCCTGCGTACCAGTGTGATACGCTCGCCTTTAATGTAAGATAAATGATCTATCTCTGCACGGCTGGGGATAAATCTCGCAAAAAGCGGCTCTATGATAAAACCTATCACCGCTCCCATCGTATTGTTGATAAGATCATCCACCTCTGTATATCTGTAAGGCTTGGGATAGATCCCGAAAAGCGCACTGTACTGCGTAGCCTCAAAGAAAAAGCTGGCCAAAAATCCTATGAGCATCGTCTTAAAAAAGCTGCATTTAAAATAATACCTCATATATATCCCAAGCGGTATGGTCATTACCACATTATAAAAGCACTGCAGGAAATCGTCGCACTTAAGGAACCTCTTCCAGGACGCCGGATCTGTTAAACTGAATCCGCTTTCCACCAATCCGTGCCTGAAGCCCACATAAGGTATCCAGCCTATGGGATGGTCCGGCATAGCCAGCACCTGTTCTATTGTAGGCAGAGGAAGCACCGTCAGAAGGAAGGCGCACATAAGATAAAGTATAAAAGAATAAACAACGATAACCCTCATAAACGCTATGCCGCCGTACTTCCGGTACTGGTGCACAACAAAAGGGATCGTAAATATACCTGCTATAAAAGGGAAAAGCATGCACGCCCACATGATGGGCTGGATATAGGAAGAAAGATAACTGATCACGACTCGTCGTCTCCACCGTCCTTATCAGACTCTTTATCTTCTTCGGAATTCTTTTTATGACTGAAGATGCTCTTAAAGTCTTTTCCGCTCAAGACTCTGGTTATCTTTTCCTTGGGAAGGCGGACATATTCGCCTTCTTCGTTGATATAATCCACATGAACATATTTCTTTGTGTTGATCTCGAGTCCTTTTTCTTTTAGCTTGGCTTTGATAAAGCTGCTTACCCCGGTATAGATAACCGCAAAAATGGGAACGCCCAGAAGCATGCCCTTAAAGCCCCACACGCCGCCAAAGATCGTAATGGCAAATATTACCCAGAAGCCGCTCAGGCCGGTCTTCTGGCCCAGAATAAGCGGTCCTATCAGTATAATGAAATACAGGCACTGTTTGGGATTGACCAAAAGTACCAGAAATGCGCTGGGGATAGCTCCTATGAAAGGTCCGAAGAAAGGAATGATATTGGTCACGCCCACGATAATGCTTATCAGCATTGCATAGGGTGTGCGCAATATGGTCGTGGCTATAAAGCACAGCAGGCCCACGATTATGGAATCTACTATCTTTCCTACAAAGAAATCCTGAAATATCTTATTGGTATAACGCACATTATAGATAAAGGCGTTAGCCGTATCTTTTTTCATGAGCGCGTAAACGGTCTTCTTGGCCTGGCCTACCATAAGCTCCTTACTTCCCAGAAGGTACAGGGCTATGATCATTCCAATGATAAAGTTGAACAGCGCTTTTATTATGCTTAAGCCGCCGGACAAAACCGTCATCGCAAATTCGTTTACACGGCCGAATATATTTTCATTGATCCACTGGTTAATGGGCTCTGAATAATTGCTCATAAGCGTATTATACGCCTGGTCAAGCTGCGGATATTTGATAAGCAATTTTTCCATCCATACCTTCAGATTCCACTGGTATACAGGGAAGTTTTTGCTGATGTTCTGTATGCTGGCCACTATATCGGGGATTATTATCCAGAAAAAGCCTACAATGATAAGGATAAAAAGCACATATGTGATAAAGATTGAAAAGGCTCTTACCCTGCTTTTTGCTTTTCCGCGCGCCTCGCCTTCTTCATGGCCTTTAAATATACGGTCGGAAAACTTTGCATATAGCCATTTGTTTTCTATGCTGTTAACGACAGGCGCCAGGAAGTATGTGAGCACCAGACCGTCGATCACGGGCGTAGCTATTTTTAATAATGAGTTGATGCCTTCGGAGATCTCCGAAATATGCATTAAACTGAGCAGAAAAACTATCACTGCGCAGGCTGACAGAAAGAAAGTCAGCCCCATATGAAAATATTTCTTTTTATCATCATCATCCATCTTCATAACATTAATATAATATCATACTTTAGTACAATATGCTCATTGTTTTTTTAATTTTTTCAGTAAATTTTGAAAATATCCGGGCAGCGGAGCCTCAAAATGCATAAACTCCCCGCTGGAAGGATGCACAAAGCCCAACACTCCGGCGTGAAGCACCTGTCCGGGTTCTTCGGGATGTATATTGCTCTTGTGATGGTTATAGACTTCGTCGCCTAACAGCGGATGGCCTATATACGCCATATGAACCCTTATCTGATGGGTGCGGCCGGTCTCCAGGCGGCAGCTGATATGAGCATATTGATCGAACTGCTCTATCACATGATAATGAGTTACTGCGCTTTTTGCATTGAGCAGGCTGCTATGTACAGCCATGCGTTTGCGCTCGTTCGGATCACGGCCAATGGGGGCGTCTACGGTTCCGTCGCTTTCTTTAAGCCGGCCTGTGCATATTGCCTGATAGATGCGTTCTATGCTGTGCTCCTTTAACTGGGCGGCTATATTGTTATGTGCGCTGTCGTTTTTGCATATTACCAGTAGTCCGCTGGTATCGCGGTCTATACGGTGCACTATTCCCGGACGCATTACCCCGTTAATGCCGGAAAGGTCTTTGCAATGATACATGAGGGCATTTACCAGCGTACCGCTGTAATGACCGGGAGCAGGATGCACCACCATGCCTTTTGCTTTATTTACGACCAGCAGATCGCTGTCCTCATAGATGATGTCAAGCGGGATATCTTCGGCAGGAATATCAGGAAGGACGGCCTCCGGCATGCGTATCAATACCCGGTCGCCATCCTTTAACGAGCAGGACGGCTTGGTGCTCCTGTCGTTGAGCAGCACATTGCCGTCCTTGATAAGCTTTTGTATAAAGGATCTTGAGCTGTCGGGTAAAAGGCGGGCGCAGAGTTTGTCCAGCCTTTCATCTTCCTGATCCTCATTTATGACGAAATTATACTCCGGCAAGATCAGTCCTCCCCGGAAGTCTTATTCTTCTTATCTTTTTTATTCTTAAAAGACAGAAAATCAAGATCATCATCCTTATATATGAAAAGCGTCATGATCATCAGCCAGACTGTAGCGCAGACTATGCAGATATCAGCCACGTTAAACACGGGAAAATTGATAAACCGGGCATAGAGGAAATCGGTGACCGATCCTTTCTGCAGTCTGTCGATCACATTGCCGATGGCGCCGGATATTATGAGGCTCAGTGCCAGATGCATGCGTATGAACTTTGTCTTGCCCGGGATCTTTGTTATGCAATAAGCCAGCACCAGGCTTACGGCAAAGGCAAGGACGACAAATATGACCGCGCCGCCTTTAAACATACCCCAGCTGGCGCCGGTATTCTCTACATGCAAAAACTGAAAAACTCCCGGGATAAGATCAACCGCTTCTCCGGTCCCCAGTTTTGAGCGTACAATGCTTTTAGTGATCTGATCTGCTGCGATAGCTGCTATAAATACCAGCACATCCAGTATCCAGAGCATTCTTTTATCTATTGTTTTCATTCGTTGTCTTCCCTGTATTCTATCTCGCGTATGCCTTCAAGTATCTCATCGATAGTCACGCCTGTATCGATGTATGCCTTTCCCACCCTTTTGAGAAGGATAAATTTAACGCCGCCGTCCATTGCTTTTTTATCCGAACGCGTAAGCGCGGCTATAGCCTCGGCGTCTATGTCATCTATGCTGATGGGGAGCTTGAAAGGCACGAACATATCCCGTATCTCATAATATTCCTCCATAGAGAGCTTGCCTCTCTTATAGGAGATATATGCTGCGGCCACGCTGCCTAGAGCTACGCATTCGCCGTGCATCAGTTCAAAATTCTTTGCTTTCTCTATTGCATGCCCTATAGTATGGCCAAAGTTAAGAAGCGCCCTGTCGCCTTCCTCGTGAGGATCGCGTTCGACTATGCGCTGCTTGCAGGCACAGCAATGCGCAACCATTTCCTCTATGGTATCCGCATCGCGGTCATGGATCTCATACATTTTTGATATGATCCATTCATAGAACGAAGCGTCCATTATAAGACCGTATTTCATGACCTCGCCCATGCCGGAATAATACTGCCTGGCGTCAAGGGTTTTTAAAGTTGACGTATTGATATATACCAGACGCGGCATCTTGAACGCGCCTACCATATTTTTATAAGCATCCAGATCCACACCGGTTTTTCCGCCGACAGAGGAATCTACCTGTGCCAGTAAAGAAGTAGGCACCTGTATAACATCTATGCCTCTCATGTAAATGGCGGCGCAAAATCCTGCAACATCTCCCACAACCCCGCCGCCAAGTGCTATCACCAGATCGTGGCGGTTCATTTTATGAGCGACGAACTGTCTTAACAGCTCTGTTACAGTATCCATATTCTTGCTCTTTTCGCCTGCTTCAAAGGCGCATACGAACACTTCGGAGCATATTCCTTCAAGCAGGGACTGGAGTTCTCCGGCGTAAAGCGGCGCCACATTGCTGTCGCTTACTATGGCGGCGCGTTTGCCTTCAAAGCCCAGTTCTTTAACGGCAGAGGGTAATGCGCTGAAGTCGTTTTCAATCTTAATATCGTAGATCGGTTTTTTGTTCATGTTTATGGTTATAACGGAAGGCATTGTTATAGTATACTCCTTAAAAAAGATTCTTCGCTTCGCTCAGAAAGCCGCACTGATTATATCAGATAAACATTTTTTTAGCAAACTGAAAAACCGGCCTCAAAAGCCGGCTTTTCATACCATATCACTCACATTTAAAGGAAAAGATCAAGCTGTGAAATTCTCCTGGAAAGCACCGGAAATGCTGGTGTTTTCGGGTGTAATGATGTATATACCTGCAAGAGTGCTGGAAGCTGAATATGAAATGCGGCCAAATGAGCAGTTCAATGCATATACGGTACCGCATACATAATCAAAGATCCTTCTTGCAAGCGCTTCATCACAACGCTCGGTATTAAGAACAACAGTATATCCCTCAAGGATCTTGTCGGTAATCTCGTGAGCATTATCGATGGATTCGGGAAGAATAGCAAAAACCTCACGCTCGTGAGCAATCTCTTCAACTTTCTTGGAACTGAAAGGAGAAATCTTACCGAAACCTTTAGCCTTCTTTACCGGTTTCTCTTCAACTACTTCATCATCCAGATACTCTTCGTCCTCATCATCATAGTAATCGTCGTCTTTTCTTCCTAAGCCTTTCAATACCACAACTTTTTGGGAAACATTTCCAAAAAACAAAGATTTTTCGGGCTTTAGTCAGGTTGACATAAAATATAAACTGCAGATTATGTAAACAATATTATGTAAATTATTTATGTGAACTTGTAAAATTATGATGATATGATACAATGATATATATATTTCTTCAGGAGGTCCGTCATGGCTTTATTTGGCAGAAAAAACAGTCCAGTTACCCCACCACCCGCTCCGATCGAATATAAACCGGAACCTGCTCCGGCTGCTAAGGAAGAGCTGCCGGAACTTGATTTCTTAAAGGAGCCTCCGGTAAGCGAACCTGCTCCCGCCCCGGCTTACCAGCCCGCTCCCGCTGCTTTTACACCGGTAAATGCTGAGGGGGTGATAAGCAAACAGCCACAGTATTCGCAGCTCGTGCTTGAGACAGAAAAACCGCCGGTTATAACGGTATGCCGTTACGGCACCAACTATGTGGCTACGGATCATGTGCGTAATCTGCAGGCTGTCGAGCGCACCGAATACGAAGCTTTAGAGGCTTTGATCAAACAGTATAAAGGATAAAATAAAGAACAGGGTTTTTAAGCCCTGTTTTTTTAATGAAACAGGGCAGCCGCTTTATGCAGCTGCCCTGAAGCTATGATATTACTTAAACCTTCTCTGAATTACTATTCTGTATTATTCTGCGTCATCACCTGCAGGAACATATACCGCTTCCTTGATCACGGGTGCTTTCTCGGGAGCTATGGCATCACCGTCAAGCCCGGTCACATTGATATTCTTGGTAACCTTTGCATCATAGGTGCTTGCTCTCATAATCTCGGTAAAGTCTACACCTGTTGCTTCGGTCATGGTATCGAATACCTGCTTCATGACGATCGGCATATTGCCGCTTATCTGTGAAACCCCGCTGCCGTCAGATCCGGATCCGCCACCGTAGATATTTACCTTGTCGATGGATGCCAGGGGCTTTGCAACCTCGGCTGCCATTTCGGGCAGGATCTTTACCATCATCTCGATAACGGCTGCACCGTTGTACTTCTTGTAAGCTTCGGCCTTTTTCTCCATCGCTTCTGCTTCTGCAAGACCTTTTGCCTTTATCGCATTTGCTTCTGCAACACCCTTTGCGGTGATACCGGCAGCTTCCTGCTCTGCGGCATATCTCTGTGCATCAGCCTTTGCCTTCTGTGCTTCTGCAGCTTTCTCCTGCTCGTACTTCTCTGCTTCAGCCTGACGCTGGCGCTGGATCAGTCTTGCTTCTGCATCCTTTTCGGCTTTGTACTTCTCTGCATCGGCCTGACGTTCGATCTGTGCGGAGAGTTCCTGCTGGCGTACCAGCACTTCTTTCTGCTTCAGTTCTGCTTCACGTTCTGCCTTAGCGATCTGTACGTTAACGGCCTGGGTCTCGATAACCTTTGCCTGTTCCTGCTTCTGGATCTCGTAAGCGGCATCTGCTTCTGCACGCTTGATATCAGCCTGTACCTTCAGCTCGGATCTCTTGATATCCAGTTCGTTATTTCTCTGCGCTATAGCCAGGTCCGAAATAACTCTTGCATCGTTAGCTTCCTTTGCTGCCTCGGCCTGTGCCACAGCCACGTCTCTGTCTGCATTAGCCTTAGCTATCGAAGCGTCCTTCTGGATCTTTGACATATTGTCCTGACCCAGTGCATTGATGAGTCCCTGCTCATCTTCGATACGCTGTATGTTACAGGATATGATCTGTATACCAAGGGCCTTCATATCCACCTGGGCTTTTTCCTGAACCTCATCACCGAATTTCTTACGGTCAGTGTTCAGTTCGCGAAGCTCGATGGTACCGATGATCTCACGCAGGTTACCCTGTAATGAATCGGTCAGCGCTACGATGAAATCTCTTTCCTTCATATTCAAGAAGTTGCGCTGTGCCTTTAAGATGCCTTCTTCTGAAGTATCAACTTTAACCTTTGCTACGGCGTCAATATCAACACCGATGAAATCCTTGGTGGGAACAAACCCGCCGGTCTTTATATCAATAGACATCTGCTTTAAGAGCAGCGTATCTTTTCTTTCAAGGAACGGGATCTTGATACCGGCGCGTCCTATGAGCACCTTGGGTTTTTTCTTGATACCGGAAATTATGTAGGCTGTATCCGGGGGAGCTTTCACGTATCCGGACATCAGGATCACAATAAGCAGGATTACCGCAAGTATGATCAGTCCAATCAATAATTCCTGGGGCATAATCTGTTACCTCCTTTTGGTTGGTTGGGTTTGTTGTGTTATTACTCCACGTGTGGTGTAATTTATATCATTATACCACCGTTAGAAGCCGTTACAATATACAGATATTTGCAGATTCGCTACCTTCGGTAGCGAAAGATCCTTCGCTTCGCTCAGGATGACAGATAATAACAAAACTACAGTTCCGCCGTAACCCTGCTGAGCCATACCCTCTCATCCTCATTTTCCATAAAGGGCAT
>CADAHD010000227.1 GCA_902787595.1 uncultured Lachnospiraceae bacterium | reverse complement strand
TTTGCCAGCACCTTCTCGCTTTCGGAATCGATGAGCTGGTACTTAAGTGAAGAGCTGCCGCAGTTGATAACAAGAATGTTCATTTTAGTTGTTCCTCCTTATTGTTAGACGGGCTCACAGCCCACATTGATCTAAATTATAACACTATAACCATGCTATGTCGAATTTGCTTCTCTCCTGTGACTCCTTTGGCGGATTTTGCCATTCAGGTCACATGGCCGACTTTATCCCCTTGATGCTGCAGCCGGATCTAAGCAGTGCGAAGATCTCTCCGATACTGTCTGCCGTGATCCGCTCTCCCGGTAACAGGATAGGACGGCCGGGGGGATATGCCATTACAGTGCCGGCGCTTATGCGGCCTGCGGCTTCCGCCAGCGGTACTTCCTCAGACTCTGCTTCCCAGGCATCGCTTAAACTCATGGCTGTCAAAGCATCCTTAATACAGCGGATGCTGTATCCGTCTTCCCGGGCGAAAGTTCCTGCCCTGCTCTGCCATTTGCTGTCGATATCTTTCACTGCCTCTGCCAGCTTCTTATAATCCTCATCTGTATCATATACGCTGCAGATCAGCAGCACATAGGCAGGCAGGGACATCTCGGGCTCGATGCCGCGCTTTCGCAATTCTTCGTGCAGCTTTACGCCGCTCACCCCGTCCGCGGGACACAGCAGTATCTTGCAGGGTTCCGGAGAAATGCTCTCACCGTCATATGCTTCTCTTGATCTGATATTCTTAAGTCCCTTAAAGCTTTCGCTCAGCTGTCTGCGCCGTCTGAAGAATGCCTCCCAGTCATATGCGGCATTTATGCATTCATCCATTAACGCCATCAGCGGATATGAAGGGGAAGATGTCTGATAAACGGTGAGGAACGCATTTGTCACCGATGGGCTGACACGTTCTCCTTTTATATGCAAAAGCGCGGCCTGATTGGGGCAGGGCAGGGTCTTATGCAGGCTCATGACCACCATATCCGCGCCTGCTGTCACCGCGCACTGCGGGAATGCTCCCGACATCGCAAAATGCGCACCGTGGGCCGCATCCACTATCAGCTTTTTCCCTGCAGAATGAAGATAAGCTGCTATGGCTTCCACATCAGCCGTAAACCCCTCATAGGACGGGGATGTGATGAATACCGCTTCGGCTTCGGGGTCCGCTTCAGCCGCAGCCTTAACACGCTCAAGGCTTACCCCGCAGCCTGCGCCGCTGTGAGGATCGCAATCCTCATAAATGTACGAAAGCTTAAGGTCCCTCAGCATCGCTGCATGATATGCGCTCTTGTGCGAAGCTCTCTGCATGATCAGATGTCCGCCGCGTTTTACGGCTGCGCTTATCGCGGTCAGAACGCCTACGGTACTTCCGTTGACCAGATAAAAGCAGCGGTCCGATCCGTAACGCTTCGCGGCACGCTCTAAGGCTTCCTTTATCATTCCTTCCGGTGCGTACAGATCATCAAGCCCCGGCAGTTCCGTTACATCTAAGGGATCAAGCCTGCCCTTATGTCCGGGCATATGAAAGGATACCATGCCCCTATCCGCATAATCTACAAGGTCTTTTTTCAGACTCATTTTCAGTCTCCCACAGCCACGCTGCTCATGAAGCGGTTACCGCTCTGCATGAAAAGCTTTGTGGCATCGCCGCGGCCTATCTTATATACCTGCTCTTTAGCAGCAGGATTCATGACCACCACGTTGTATTCATTATAGCCAACTATCAGCATGGCCGATCCGTCCTTAAGTTCTGCAAATACCGGCTCCTCATTTGCCACATAATACAGTACCGCATCCATCGGCACTCCCGAAAGATCCAGGATCTTTCGCCCGGACATTTCCATCGTCCCCTTATACTCGCAGCCCTCATAGGCAAACCAGGTCTCAAGGCAGGCATTACGCAGATCCTCCGGCTCGGTACCGGCTTCGGTCACGGATCCGCTTATGGCCATTATCTGGTTCTTTGCAGGCAGTGTGGTTCGCCTGTAGATCGCAGTGCCCCTCGCATCACGTACCGCACCGCCGGCATCAAAAGCCTTTGCCACCGCATCATAGCAATATATGCAGCGTTCGCTTAAGCGCCCTCCGGCGAACAGATCGTAGCCTTCAACCTTAGTGTCGTTTTCTGTGGTTACAAGCCTGTCGCCTTCGTAGATCACCAGCTTGGGCTCCATAAGCTGCATACTGCCCGTATCCACTTCACTTCTAAGCACCAGACGTCTAATGGTCTCGTAAGTCTCTGTCACGGCGCTCTCAAGTGTATTCTTATCACTGCTGCCGGTATTGTTATCCAGTATCTGGTCATCGGGCAGAGGTATCAGCATGCCGTTCTCATCATAAGTCATACGCCTTAGATTGATCATTTCGCCCAGCTGCTCGACGTCAGTGATATAAGTCCCATCCTGCCTGTATTCCTTTAATATCCTGCCGGTTTCTCCCCTTATGATTAACATGTACATAGGGAAAAGTGTCTGGCCGTTTTCATAGAGGGTGATGTCCCTTTCCCTGGCCACGCCGTATACCAGATCGCTCTCAAAGAAGGTTATGGGCCTTACCTTTTCACCGCTCTGCGCGTTTATCTCTGACAACAGGCCGTTCTTAAGGTTCATAATGCTTATCTTATCCGAAGAATAGATATCCCTGCCGTCCCCCCAAGCTACGGTCGTACCATCGGGCGAAGTGATGAGTGCATCAGCCGGCAGATCATCCGCCATTTTCCTTATGTGTCTGTCGTGCAGGTCTATCTCCAGAAGATCCGCATCCTTTAAGATATAGAGCTTATTCTCACCGGCAAAGCACAGCCTGTTCATATCCTGCTTAAGCAGATCATAGCCTCCGGCGTAAGGTACATACAGCATCTCTTCAACTGTATTTAACATACTGTCGTAATGATACACCGCTATACCCATGGTGCCCTCGTGATTACCGCAGTTCATGTAGCCCCATACCCCGAAGATCACATCGCCGGTATCATCCACATTAAAGATACGTATGTTGTGCAGACGGCAGGTCTCACGGCGGTCATTAAGATCCTTACGGTAGAAGCCGAAGATGTACGCCAGTCTGTTTCCGCTGGAATCATAGGACATGAGTCTCCCGCAGTTTGAAAATGCCAGGATATGCCCGTCATCGCTCTCTTTTTTCTCTATAGTCTCCGGTACTATGCCCAGCTGTATCTTGTTGCCGGCTATCACATAGTTATCGGGATCGAACGCTTCCTCCATACGGCGGGTGAACTCCAGCAGATATATCCTCTCTTTGCCCAGTCGCATGCGGTAGAATTCCTCCGCGAAGCAATATGCCTCCCTATCGCCTTCTTTTATCTTTACCGTGTATTCGAGCACTATCTGTGCCGAATCCTCATCGATCTCCCTTACCTTTGCCCTTGCTTTGATCGCGCGTTCCACATCCAGGCTGCCCCAGCTTACCTGCTCGGCGCTTGAATGTATATCAACATATGTGAAGCTGCTGTTATCTCCATGCTTATTGCTCTCCAGATAAGTGGGCAGCTCCGTCTTGGCCTTTGCTTTGTCAAAAGTGGTGTTATGGAAATAGAATGCGTAATCCAGCTTGCTCCACAAAGAATGCGAACTCATGGGGATCACGCGGGTATAATACCTCAGCAGCTTTCCTCCTGAGGTCTGCAGTAAGAAACATAAGGAATATTCGGTCCTGTCCTTCATCAGGTCCTTTAAGGTGACGCTTCCGCTCACCGTATCCGACGCCCTGGCATAATCAAAGATCTGGCTCTCCTCTATCAGACGTTCATCCTGAAGGGACCTAAGCTGAAAGGAAAGACGCTCCACTTCATTGCCGTGCATTTCTATCTTAAAGTCCAGACTGCGGTCGGCATCCAGCGGCGTGACATGGTCATTCATTCGCAGTATATCCATCTCCGCAGAATATGCCTGCATCTCGTTATATTCCATGTCGCCGCACATAAGACACATAAGCGGCATAGTAGCCGGCGGCATCTCCAGGGTCATATCGGTATTGCCGCGGTTCATAAGTCTTCCCAGCAAAATAAGCGAGAGCATAAAAATGCTCCCGCAATAGATGATCCTTAATATTCCTTTGGAGAAATGCTTAACCTTCACACTAAGATCATTTCAGCGAATTTATTCTGGCGATGGCACGCTTGAGTGCAGCTTCGGCTCTGTCCATATCCAGATCGTCGCCCCTTGCAGCTATACGCTCACGCGCTCTCTGACCGGCACTTTCCGCTCTCTGCTCGTCGATCTCATCCGGCCACTCTATAAGCTCGGCCAATATGGTCACTCTGTCCTGGAGTATTTCCACAAAACCTGCATGCAGAGCCGCTTTCTTCTCACCCTCGG
>CADAHD010000226.1:835-5186 GCA_902787595.1 uncultured Lachnospiraceae bacterium | reverse complement strand
TCCGGATCTGTCCTGCGTCAGAAGAAGGGCCAGAAACTCAGGAAGTAGCCGGGGATCACAACGATGATGAAGAAGGCCCAGCTGATAAGCGTGAAGGTCTTGATGAACGCGCCGCCTTTACCGGGATAATCCCGTACGTAGAGGCGGTAATTTATTACAGATGCCAGCGATCCGATAAGCGAACACAGCCCTGCGGTGTCAAGGCCGTAGATAAGTCCGGCAAAGTTTTCCGTAAAGGGATAAAGGACTATGGAAGCGGGAACATTTGATATTATCTGGCTAAGGCCGATCGACCAGAAGTATTCATTGCCTGCAACTGCCTTCTTTAAAAAGCCGCCTATGGCGGGATTTGCCGATATGGATGATGAAAATACAAAGAAGCATAGAAACGTAAGCAGCAGCACATAGTCCACTGCGGTAAACAGCTTTATATTTACGGCGCATACGGTCACTATAACTATGATTATGGCAAACGGCCAAAGAGAAGTACGGCTGACGATGGTGGTCAGTATCATGATAAAAAGCGCCATATAGGCTATGCGGCGTATCTTTTTATCCTTTTCCCATTCGCCGCATATATGTGCTGCATCGAGGCTGATCTTTGCGCCTTTTTCCTTACGGTACATCACAAGTACAAAGATTATCAGCAGTATGCCCGAGCCTATGCACAGCGGAGACATATGCAGCATGAAATTCAATGCGCTTGTCCCGGACTGCTGGTAAAGGAAAAGATTCTGGGGGCTGCCAAAGGGCATCAAGAGCGAACCGCGGATCGCGGCAATGTTTTCCATAGAGATAACAGGCAGTATGCATTCTTCACGCTTAACGCCGCGAAACAGCATGATCGTCAGCGGCACAAAGATGATAAGCGATACATCGTTGGTCACAAACATGGAACTAAAGAACACGCCAAAGATAAGGAAAAGCGAAAGCCCGGCCATGGATCTGAAGTTTGCGGCCAGCTTTATCAGCGGATTGAAAAGCTTCTCCTGTTTGAATCCTTCCAGTACGGTCAGCATCATAAAAAGAGTCCCCAGTGTGTGCCAGTCGATCTTCTTGAGAAGATCGGGAGTGGGGGGCGTTATGAACAGTGATATGAGAGCAGCAGCCAGCGATACCAGCAGCATCGGCTCTTTTTTTATTATGGATGTTATTTTTTTCACGAGGCGTAATTCTATCACATTGTGCCCGGCTATGCAAGAGCCGCCGGCGACACACGGATAAGCCCACGGATAAGCGTTCGGAACGTATTCTGAAATATGTTACTATTCACGGCCCGCGAGCCGTGAAGGTAAAATAAATCTTGATGATCAGAGCAGATGGGAGTATCCTTGACAAGGGGAATATCGGTATATCTGATGAATCATGTAAGGAGAAAAAGCTATGTTAGACAGATTAAGATCTATGTTAGGATATGATACTGAAAGCGGTGAGGCTGCAGAAAACGCAGATACTCAGCAGGCCTTGGAAGCCGCAGAAACTCAGGGAGAAGTGACGTGGATGATGAGGATCACCGACAAAGAGTATAAAATAGATGATCGTAATGAATTTCAATACAGTATTGAGACAGGTTTAAATGATATTCTGAGCGGTAAAGAGAAATTCCTGCTGCTTACGTCCATAGCGCCCGTTAACGGCACTGTTTATCTTAAGGCGGGCCGCAGCAGTGATATCGTGCCCGGAAGTTTTATAATAGAAGCAGAAAAAGAAGATGAGGATAAAAAGAAAGTAAAGTATTATACAGAAACAACAGACACTGAAGAATGCATTAAGCTGTTTTCGGATCTTTACGAAGGCTGGGGAGTCAAAACCAAGGGCTGGAACAAAGCTGATCAGGGATGAAACGCATGACAGAAAAATATTCAATTATCATTCACGGCCTGAGGGCCATGAATAGTAACGATTTAAATTCGGACAGCCGGTATATAATCAGTGTACATTGACAATTTCCCGAAGCTGCCGATATAATAATTGTTTGCTTAACATAATAATCGGAAAAAGAGGAATGAGGAACATGAAAAAAATACTGAGTAAAAAAGGAAAAGGCGCTGCTTTTTTAAGTCTGATGCTGCTTATGCTTACAGCCTGCACGTCTTCCGGCGGGAATGATGCTCCGCCTGTTGCAGAAGCAACGCCCACACAGACGCCGGAGGCTGTGGCAGAGCCTACGCCGCTTCAGGAGGAAATAATTGATACGCCTACGGAAGAAAAGGTACAGAAGAACGGAGAGATATATATCCTCTTTACAAGTGATGTACATTGCGGAGTCGATCAGGGCTTTGGCTATGCAGGGCTTTATCAGATCAGACAGAATCTGGAGGATCAGGGTTATACCACGATCCTTGTAGATGACGGAGACTCGATCCAGGGAGAGGCAATGGGAACCCTGACTAAGGGTGAGGCTAATGTAAAGCTCATGAATGAGATGGGCTATGATGTGGCTATCCCGGGCAATCATGAATTTGATTATACCATGGATCAGTTCCTCAAGCTGAAGGAGATGGCTGATTATAAGTACATAAGCTGCAATCTTAATAAAAACGGGACCCTCGTGCTGGAACCGTATGCGCTGATAGAAGCCTGCGGAAAGAAGATCGGTTTTGTCGGAGTTACCACACCTGAATCCTTAACAAGCTCCAATCCTGTCAACTTCCAGGATGAAAACGGAAATACGATCTATAATTTTAAACAGGATGATGACGGCAGCGGAGTATACGAAGCCGTACAGAATGCAGTAGATGCAGTAAGAGCCGAAGGCGCCGACTATGTCTATATTCTGGCGCACATGGGACTTGAAGAAACGGCGCATCCCTGGACGTATGCCGATGTTATATCGCATACCAATGGCATAGATGTGTTTCTTGACGGACACAGCCATGATGTGGAACAGGTTGTTATGAAGAATAAGGACGGAGAAAATGTGGTGCGTTCTGCTGTCGGAACCAAGATGCACTGCATAGGATACAGCCATATCACCGACAAGGGCATAGAGGAAACAAATATCTGGAGCTGGGTAAACGATATCGATGCGCCCACACTGATGGGTATAGATAATGTGGTAACGCATAAAATTGATGAAACGAAAGCTGAACTTGAAAGCATTCTTTCGGTCAAGGTGGCTGATATATATTATGATCTTGTGGATAAGGATCCCAGTATAAAGGATCTGAGCGGTAATCCCATCCGTCTGGTCAGGATGTGCGAGACCAATCTGGGCGATCTGGCAGCCGATTCGGTCAGGGAAGCAGGCAAAGCAGATATAGGATTAATGAATGGCGGCGGGATAAGAGCGTCTATCAAAAAAGGAAAGGTAACATATGCAGATATCATAGCGGTATTTCCTTTTAATAACGATATCTGCGTTGTGGAGGCTACAGGACAGCAGATACTTGATGCGCTGGAATGGGGAGCGCGTGGCGTTCCTCAGGAAAACGGAGGCTTTCTGCATGTATCGGGGCTGACATATGAGATAGATTCTGCTATAGACAGTCCCTGCAAAGCCAATGCAGACGCCATGATGGAATCAATAAACGGCAAAAGGCGCGTAAGCAATGTAATGGTGGATGGCGCCCCCATCGATCCCAAAGAAAAATACCGTGTGGCAGGTCCTACATATGTGCTTCTTGATAACGGAGACGGAAATACGGCATTTAAGGATTCGGTCCTTCTTGAAAATGAGATAATACTTGACAACCAGGCACTGATACAATATATTACGGAAACGTTGGACGGGGATCTTGGAGATTTATATTCCGATCCTTATGGTCAGGGAAGAATAGTAATAAAAGAATAAACAGGGAGGTTCTGATAATTGAAAAGAAGAAGTGCAGCTTTATTATTTGCAGTATTATTAACATCAGGTTCTTTGCTGGCTGGATGCAGGGGGACTTTTTCTGAGGTCGAAACAAGCCAGGTAACAGAAGAAAGCAGCCAGGCTCCGGAGAGCCTTCTGGCTGAGGGCGTGGTGCCCGTCACCTGGGAACCTTCGGCAGACCACCTTATAATCGAAAGCGATGAGGCAAGAGAACTGTATACCCGTATCAAGGCAGGAGATTATCCCACGCTTGAAGAGCTTCAGGCCAATCCGATCATAGGACAGATCGATTCGCTGTCGGCGTATTACATCGCGGTATATGGAAAAACACACGAGATAAATACTCCGGAGAGAGAACAGCTTCGTGAGGATATCCTTAAGGAATTTCTTTCTGCAGGGTCGGCCAGGGTTTCTGCTACCGATCCCGATACGGGCTGGAACAGCTATGCTTACGATGGGCCGCTTGAAAAGGGCTTTCAGATGGAGCTGGTGCTGGGGCTTCCTGCAGCAGGCAAATCTACAAGAGTTACCGATCCC
>CADAHD010000226.1:0-816 GCA_902787595.1 uncultured Lachnospiraceae bacterium | reverse complement strand
GTACATATGGAGAGTATGGACATTATGGATAAAGCCGTTAAGGCTTTTACCGAAGGCGAGATGAAAGGAACAAATGTAATACTTCCTCTGGTAGCAGATAATTTTGACTCACTGATGGAGAATTACATCAAACCTTTTGAAGATGCCGGATACAATGTCAGAGCCAAGTTTGTGCCCTGTGAGGTAAATGTGAGCATGGCGCGCAATATAGCCAGAGAGCTGGAGACGGGCCGAATCATAAACAGCAAGGTTGTTTTCTCTTTTGGCACCAAGCCCGAAGAAGTATATAATAAGCTGGCACCCATGATCAATGCCAAGGGCGTTGCTTACGGATACGAAGAATAATTACTGTCCATGCAGGAGCAAGATGTAAAAAACACGGATATTACAAAAAGCAGGCAGACTGAGTGTCTGCTGCTTTTTGTTTTGGTGGCTGCAGTGGGGCTTATATGCTTTGCGCTGCATGGGGCGTGGCCTTTCGGAACTCTTGTGCTGGAAGGAGATGACGGATACCGCCAGCATATCCCGGAGCTTTATTATATATGGGACCTGCTTCACGGTAAGAGGAGCTTTTTCTTTGACTGGGATCTGAGCTTTGGAGTGAATCCGGTGGGATCGTTTCTGCATTTTGGCATGCTCAGTCCGCTTAATCTTTTATATCTGTTTATTCCGAGAAGCGCTGTTTTATACTCTGTGAACATCATGGTACTGCTCCGTCTTCAGCTTCTGGCTTTTTCTTTTCGTTTCTTTTTGCGGAGAATGTGTAATGAAAAGATACCGGAAGTTTTTGTGGTGATCCTTTCGCTTTGTTATGCT
>CADAHD010000225.1 GCA_902787595.1 uncultured Lachnospiraceae bacterium | reverse complement strand
GCAGGTATTTATCAATGCTATCAAACAGCTGAATATCAATCAGGGCAAGACTACCGACCTTGAAGGGCATCTTCCCGGAAATCTGAACAGATATACTTATAATGTAAATGCGGCCATCAAGTTTGATGAATCCATATTTTATATCATAACCGAATATATCACGGATATCACCGAAAACTCCATGAGGACAGGAGCGTATTATATGGGCGATATCAACACCGGTTATATGTATAAAGGCGTCAGATCCGATGAAGACGGCAGCTATAGTCTGGGAGATTATATAGAACCGGAGATGTACGCAGAACCTGAACCGATCATTACGGAAGATTGATCGTTACCATTCACAGTAAGATCGCGCTTACTGCGCGATCACGACCCAAAACACTTTGAGTGAGACGGGGGCAAGCGGAGGTAAAGGGGTTATGGGGGCAGATTCTAATCTTACAGCTTATCACAGTAAGGCGCAGCAGGCCAGTGAAGCAAAAGGCTCTGCACTGGCATTACTGATATGCGGTCTTGCCGGAATGGCGATTTCTCTTTTGTGGGCTTTTGATCTGCTGCCGGGTAATATGTCGGTAAGCCGGCGCTTTATCATGTGCGGCATGCTGGGGGCGTTATCTGTTTTTATGCTCATCGCCAGTTATTATTCCATGAAAAGTTCAAAAAGACTTTTGAAAGGCGCGAAAGCAGAAGATAAGCGCACCGAAGAGATCCTTAAATGGGCGCGTGAAGATCTGGATGCCGTTAAAATAGATGATGGCATGATAGACGATAATACCGATTATGAGGAAGAAGAAAAAGTTATCATGCGCCTGCAGCGTATTTCCTATGAACTGGATCATAAATTCATGAATCTTGAACCGGCTTACGTGGATGAGATGAGTGAACGTATCTATCAGATACTGTTTGAAAATGATGATGACAGCGGAGCTATGGCCTCATGATAAAGACCGATCTGATCTGCGTAGGCAGACTTAAGGAGAATTACTGGAGCGCTGCTGTCGCGGAGTATGAAAAGCGCCTGAAGGCGTATTGTAAACTTAATATCATTGAGCTTAAAGACGAAAAAACTCCCGAAGGAATTTCTGCTGCGGGAGAAGAAGATATTTTGCTTACTGAAGCCGGACGCATCAGGCAATACTTAAACGATAAAGCGCTGCGCATAGTTCTGGCTATAGAAGGAAAACAGTATTCCTCCGAAGAATTTGCATCATTTCTTACGGATAAGATGAACAGCGGTGTATCAGAGATACAGTTTGTGATCGGAGGCTCACTGGGACTGCATAAAGATATAAAAAACGGGGCAATGCTTCTTTCGTTCTCGAAGATGACATTACCGCATCAGCTGATGAGAGTTGTACTGTTAGAGCAGTATTACAGAGCCTTCAGGATAATGAGAAATGAACCTTATCATAAATGATCGCGCAGGCCTTTGGGATAAAGATTTTTAAGACGGCCGCCGGCGCAGCGGAAACCGCCAAGGGGAACGCCCAGAACGCATACAGCGCCAAAGCCCTTTGAAAAAGACATATCGGCAGTAAGCTCCATTCCTTCGATATATTGTTTGACAAGCGGATCTCCGGGATCGAGTTCCAGGCGTTTTGGCAGCTGTTTCCCGTAAGCCGAGAAGAACTGATGGTGGGGGATATATCTTTTTTTCTTTTCATCAAATACCGCCGCGGTGACTCCCAGGCTGGTGATGCCGTGGGAAGGGAGCACGCCCGGAAAGGCCGGCAGTATTATATAACGGTCTTTATAAGACAGCAGGCTGCAGGGTTCAAACAGATCGCCGCAGCTTTCCTTTAAGGATTTTAAAGCAGCTTTATCGGCGGTTTTAATGCCGGAGGGGAGTCTGTCGGAAACGTCTGAGTTCTTTGTGAGCTCTCCGGGTTTTGACAGATAAGCCATGAACTGGCCCTCACCTTCATATAGATGGGGATAGCAGCGATAACATCCCGGAGCGCTGCACAGTGCCAGATCTCTTACGGTTTGAGGGGCATTTGCAACAGTAAGCCCCAGATCGGCAGTAAGATATTCTACCTGTTCTTCGTCCTCTTCGGGAGCATAGGTGCAGGTTGAGTAAACGAGAAGTCCGCCGGGCTTTAAACACTGTACTGCGGCTTTTAGTATTTCCTTTTGACGCAGCGCGCATGCGGCTACATTTTCAGGACTCCATTCATTTATGCTGTCCGGATATTTGCGGAACATCCCTTCACCCGAGCAGGGGGCATCGACCAATACCAGATCGAAATATTCCGGATATACGGCTGCTATATCTGCCGGCTCAAGACAGGAAGTGATCACATTCCGATATCCCATTCGTTCTATATTGGATATCAGGATCTTATTTCTTGACAGATTAGGCTCGTTGGCCAGTACAAAACCGCTGCCGCCGTCTACTGCCATAGCCAGCTGTGAGGTCTTGCCGCCGGGCGCAGCGCACATATCAAGGATGCGCATGTCTTTTTGGATATCCAGACAGCCGGCAGGAAGCATGGCTGAAGGGTCCTGGGAGTATATGGCTCCAGCATGGTGCAGAGGAAGGCTTCCTATAGTGGAATCATCGGAAAAGGAATAGCTGTAACCGTATCCGCCGGGCATTTTTACTGCAAAAAGGCCGTTCTGCGCAGACAGCCATTCTTCAAAGGCAGCGGCATCGATACGGGCTTTGTTTAAATGAAAAGCCTTAACAGGCGCCATATCGTGGGCAGCAAAAAAAGCCCCTGCATCGGAGCCCAGGATTTTTTCCATGCGTTTGATAAAAGAATCGGGTAATTTCATAAAGAGCATGATAACAGATTTTAATAAAGCTATCAAGCAAGGAGGTTACGTTTATGAGAATGTATGATCTGATCCAGAAGAAAAAGACCGGAGGCGAGCTTTCAAGTGAAGAGATCGACTGGATGATACAGGGCTATACCCGGGGCGATATTCCCGATTATCAGATGAGCGCCATGACCATGGCGATATGTTTTAACGGGATGAATGAACGTGAAACAGGCGATCTGACGATATCCATGAGAGACAGCGGCGATACAGTTGACCTCTCATCCATAAAGGGCGTTAAAGTAGATAAGCATTCCACAGGCGGCGTAGGTGATAAGACCAGCATCGCGCTGCTTCCTCTGGTTTCTTCACTGGGCGTAAGCCTGGCTAAGATGAGCGGCAGGGGGCTTGGCCATACCGGCGGAACCATTGATAAGCTGGAAGCCATACCCGGTTTCAAAACAGAGATGAGCATGGATGCTTTTATCGCGCAGGTAAATGATATAGGCATGGCTATAATGGGACAGACTGCGGATCTGGCACCTGCAGATAAAAAGCTTTATGCGCTGAGGGATGTTACTGCTACCGTGGACCAGATGTCTCTGATAGCATCTTCCATAATGAGCAAGAAACTGGCGGCCGGAGCAGATGCCATAGTTTTGGATGTAAAGAGCGGCAGCGGAGCTTTTATGAAGGAATTCGAAGATGCAAAGGCTCTGGCAGAAGCCATGGTCAAGATAGGCAAACATGCCGGAAAGAACTGCCGCGCAGTGATAACAAATATGGACGAGCCTCTTGGACGCGCAGTAGGAAATGCAATAGAGGTCAGGGAAGCCATAGATACCCTAAAAGGCAAAGGACCGGAGGATTTTACAAAGCTGGTGATCACTCTGGGAAGCCGCATGGTATTATGCGCGGGAAAGGCCGCGGATATTAAGGACGCGGAGGAAAAGCTCAAGAAAGCTATCGGGGACGGAAGCGCCTTAGAACAGCTTAAGCGTTTTATCACTGCCCAGGGCGGCGACGCCTCCGTAGTTGATGATATTGAAAAGCTTAAACTGGCAGATGAGACTGTAGAGCTTAAAGCGGATAAAGCCGGCTTTGTGCAGCGCATTATCTGTGATGAAGTGGGAATGTGCTCACTTATGCTGGGCGGCGGCAGAGAGAAAAAGAGCGATGATATCGATCCTTCGGTAGGCATTTATCTCTGCAAAAAAGTAGGCGATGAAGTCAAAGCCGGAGATGTACTGGCTGTGTTATATCACAATGATAAAGCTAAGGCAGCTGCAGCTCTTGAGCGTCTTAAAGCCGCATATCATATAGGGGATGAGTATATCAGTCCCAAAGAATTGATCCTTGACGAGGTGGAATGATAATTGGAAGAAGCACTTAGAGTAAAAAAGAGTATAGAATTGAATCCGGAAAGCACCAGAATGCTTTTTGGGACTAATGACAGATATATAAAGCAGCTTGAGGAAGAACTGGCTGTTGATGTGACCGACCGTGACGGCGCGATACAGATCATCGGCAGTGAAAAAAATGTTAACCGCGCCATAAGACTGCTCAGGGATCTGGAGCAGATCGCAANNAAAGCGAATTATTAAAGCTTGATAAGGATACCATCTGCCGCACGATAAACGGAAAACCTGTAAAACCCAAGACTACAGGACAAAAGGAATATGTTGATGCCATCAGGGATAATATGATCGTATTCGGAACAGGTCCTGCCGGCACAGGCAAGACTTATCTGGCAATGGCAATGGCGATAACCGCTTTCAGGAACGAAGAGGTTGGCAGGATAATCCTGACCCGTCCTGCAATCGAAGCCGGTGAGAAGCTGGGCTTTCTGCCCGGTGATCTGCAGAGTAAGGTCGATCCTTATCTGCGCCCTCTTTATGATGCACTGTATCAGATAATGGGAGCCGAAAGCTTCCAGAAGAATATGGAAAAGGGGCTGATAGAAGTGGCTCCGCTGGCCTATATGCGCGGACGCACGCTGGACAATTCTTTCATAATACTCGATGAGGCCCAGAATACCACGCCTGCGCAGATGAAGATGTTCTTAACGCGTATAGGTTTTGGCTCAAAGGCAGTGATCACGGGCGATCTGACGCAGAAAGATCTTGCGCCCCACAGCTTATCGGGACTTGAAGAGGCTGTAAGAGTGCTTAAGAAGGTTGAAGGCATATCCTTCTGCAGCTTAAGCAGCAAGGATGTAGTAAGGCATCCGCTGGTCATGAAGATAGTACAGGCTTACGAGTCGTACGAAAACAGAAAAGGAAATAAAAACAGATGAATATGAGCATATACACAGAGTGTGATGTTGAGCTGCCGATAGAGATCAATACCATTGTCAATGCAGTGGCCGATTCTTTCTTTAAGCGCTTTCCCTGCCCTTATGATGTGCAGCTGACTCTTTATGTCGTAGATGATGAGAGCATACGGGAAGCTAATTCTTCCTGCCGCGGCATCGATAAAGTGACGGATGTGCTTTCATTCCCGAATCTGCCTTTTGATCCGGGACATATAAATGATTTTTCGCTGATAGAAGAGGATGATCCCGATGTGTTTGATCCCGAAACAGGCGAGCTGATATATGGCGAGATAATGATCTGCGCTTCAAAGGTGATGGCGCAGGCAGCTGAATACGGCCACAGCGTGGAACGGGAATTTGCTTTTCTTACGGCGCATTCGCTTCTTCACCTGACAGGTTTTGATCATGTGGATGATGAAGACCGCGCAAAGATGGAAGCAATGCAGGAAGAGATTTTAGTGGAGGCGGGATATGAGCGCTGTTAAGAAGGCGGTCAAAAATCCTTTCAGAAAGATACATCCCGAAAACCGGCACAAGCTGGCGGTCTTTTTTTCTGTATTGTTGTGCTGTTTTTCGAGGCTGATATGCGTATACCGCATTCGGCCGCAGGGAGCGGCTTATCTCTTTACGGCTTATGATGTTTTGCTGTTTGCGCTTGTACTGATCCCGCTGGGAACATCGGAAGCAGTACATGAACTTATACAGAAACGCCGGGAGATCGGTTTTCACAGGAATGCAAAACGCATTTTTGTTTCAGCTTTTCTGCATATTGCGGCTTATGTGCTGATAGTGATGCTTATATGGGGCTTTGGAGCCAAGCCTTTTTCGGAGAGTTTTCTGCTGGGAAAAGCAGGTTTATCCACGCTTCTGTGGATGATGCCCGTATTTGCCGCAGACGCATTTATACTGCTTTTCCGTGGGTATTTTGACGGACAGCATAAAAGAAACCGCAGCGTTTATATCATACTCTTCAGACAGATCGTGGTCTTTCTGCTGATACTGTTCTTTTCCGGGATAGACAGCGCTTCCGGACAGCAGGTATCAAAACTGCTCCGGAACGAAGAAGTTAAATATATCTATGATGCGAGCGGCGTTATAAAGATACTCTGCATAGCTTCGGCGGTCACATTGCTTATCCTTTTCGGCGTTCTGATGAACGGACACCATGAACGTTTGCTGCAGCGCGGAAATGATAATAACAGAAAGCATGAGAGCCCTACTACCGGACAGTTTTATTCGGCGGCATTTCCGCTGTCGGGAGCGGTATTGTGTTTTCTCAGCTTTCATTTTGCTTCTTTTCTTGTATTCGGAAGAGTATTCCGCAGCGGAAACAGCGTACTGCAATCCTATGTCTGGGGCATGTATTCCGGGATTTACCAGACTGTCTGCCTTATGCCTTTTATGCTGATATTTTTCCTGCTTTATAATACTTATAAAAAGAATACGGGAGTTATGAGCAGGGAGGAAAAAGGGGAATTACGCATAAGATGCATGAATCTTTCGGGCGAATCCATGATAATATGTTTTTTCTTTGCAGGTTTTAATCTGGCCATGGCCCCGCAGATAGTTAACGGCTTGTTTGGCGTCGATTCGGCTCTGGGCAGGAGGCTTATCTGTTTCGGGACTATACCGATGATATTCTGCTGCTTTGCTATTAATACGTCCATGCAGCTGATCATGATAAGAGCCGTAAAACGCCTTATGATACATTGCCTGATAGCGCTGGTGCCGGCCGTTGGTTTTATGATCTTTATGCCTTCCATGAACATAAGCGATATAGGCATTTATTCGCTTATCGTTGCAGGCAGCATATATTATCTTCTGATCACGCTGATGAACTACCTGCATCTGATCAAATATCTGCATTATAATCTTGACGTCCTCAGAGTGATACTGGTTCCGGCGCTCTGCGCGCTGATACCCGCGGCTGCTGTATTTTTGCTGGGGCTGCTGTTTAAGCTTTTTATGCCGGATATTTTGTCTTTGATAATATGCTTTATACTTTATCTTTTTGCTTATTTCTTTGCTATATGCAGGACCCGTCTGGTGACGGTTTATTCGCTGAAGCGCATCCCTCTGGGACCGTATATTTTTAAACTGGGGCGTAAGCTGCATTTTTTGGGGGATGAAGAATGAAGGCTGAACGGATAGCTGTGATAGGCGGTGGCATGAGCGGTCTGAGCGCAGCGGTTTTGCTGGCAAGGGACGGCTGTGATGTAACGGTTTTTGAAAGGCAGGAGCGCATCGGCAAAAAGCTGCTTATCACAGGAAACGGAAGATGCAATCTGTCAAATGAAGATATAAGCGCAGATCATTATCAGTGCGGGGATATGCAGAAGCTTTCGCGTATTCTTTCAGGCATGAGCGCGGCTGAACGCGACCATTTTTATGAAAGCCTGGGCTTATCGATATGCAATGTAAAAGGTGGGCTTTATCCGGTCAGCAGACAGGCTTCTTCGGTAATTGACGCTTTTAGATTTACATTGACAGAGCTTGGTGTTAAAATTATGATAGGTTATAAGGCTTGTGCGCTCAGAGTAGGCGGGCGCATAAGCTTTGAGAACGTTGATAAACACTCAGATAAGCCTTTTGACGCCGTTATACTTTCATGCGGCGGCAAGGCCGGAGTATACGGTGAAGAGAAGGGCAACGCATTTCCGCTGCTGAAAAAGGCCGGACACAGCATTAAAGAAACCTATCCCGCCCTTACTTATCTGAAATGCAGAGAAGATCTTAAGAGCGTGGCCGGGGTCAGATGCGATGCGCAGTTAAGGCTTAAGACACAGAGCGGAATTTATACCGAAAAGGGCGAGCTGCAGCTTAATAAGGATTCTGTTTCGGGCATACCCGTGTTCCAGCTCAGCAGATTTGCGCCTGATCCGGGCGCGGTGCAGCTGGAGGCGGATTTCCTTTGCTTTATAAAAGAGGGAAAGGAAGAGTATGAACGACGCGTCAGACTTTATCCGAACAGAACGCTTGAGGATTTCTTTGCAGGGTGGCTTAATAAAAAGCTGGCTGTATATCTGATAAAAAAGGCAGGACTCAGGCCGTCGGATACAGTTAAGATTTCGGATATGGAAAGACTTTACCGGACCGCAAGACATTGCAGCTTTGATATATGCGGAAGAGGAAACTACCGTGAAGCGCAGCTTATGTGCGGCGGAGTTCCGCTTTCGGAAGTGAATGATGATCTGGAGTCTCTTTGCATGAAAAATGTTTATCTTTGCGGTGAACTTCTGGATGTAGCCGGTGAATGCGGCGGATATAATCTGCACTTTGCTTTATGCTGTGCGCATACAGTGTGGAAAGCCATCAGATCGAAAGGAGAGAATTGATGTTTCGTCTTGACGATATACATTTGAAACCTCCCGTAAAAAATGAAATAAAAGAGCTGGCCGAAAAAGTGGCGGCTTTTATGAATATAAATGAAGCGCAGATCAACAAACTTGAGATATTAAAGCGTTCACTGGATGCAAGGAAAAAGAATGATATTAAGTTTGTCTACAGCGTGGTCTTTGATCTGACAGGCGTCAGGCAGGGACTGGAACTTGCGGGAAGGCAGTTAAAACGTCATTCGACGCTGCAGCTTTATAAACCGACAGTATATGAACTGCCCAATGCCATGCTGCGCACTGTGCGCGAAGAGCAGCCATTGTGGAACGCGGCGAGACTATCGTAAAGCGTGAAAAGAGCGT
Source organism: uncultured Lachnospiraceae bacterium (assembly GCA_902787595.1). The sequence goes on along the minus strand of CADAHD010000225.1, from coordinate 1,852 downwards.
GCAGGAATTCTGGAACAGCGGAAAGCTGAATCCGGAATCAAATGTGCAGTTCGGAGAAGGCGGAGCCGGGACTTTTTCTGACGGAAAGCTTTATACCGGCAACAGTGATAAAGACGGCGCCTATCACTTTATACTCAGGACCTTTGTGGAATACGGGGCTGATCCGCAGATACTTTATGACAGCCATCCGCATATAGGCACGGATGTACTAAAAAATATCATTGTTAATATGCGTTATAATCTTGAACGCATGGGAGCCGAGTTTTTATTTGAGACCCGCTTTATCAAACCGCTGATAAATGATAAGGGCAGGGCTGAAGGGGCGGAACTGCTGTCTAAAGGCCGTTTTCAGGAAAGAAAATGCGGAAGCATTATATTGTGCACCGGACACAGCGCCAGGGACAGTTTCTTAAGCCTTCATGAATGCGGGCTCGAGATGGAAAGCAAAAATTTTGCTGTAGGCCTGCGTGTCCAGCATGAACAGAAAATGATAAACGACAGCCAGTACGGTAAGGGTAACGAAGCGCTTAAACTGCCTACTGCAGCTTATAAACTGGTAACAAAGGCTTCTTCGGGAAGGGGAGTTTTCTCTTTCTGCATGTGCCCGGGCGGTTATGTGGTCGATGCCAGCAGCGAGAAAGGAAGACTTGCGGTCAACGGCATGAGCTATCACGGCAGATCGGGAGCAAATGCCAATTCCGCCATAGTTGTGAGTGTTGGCCCTGAAGAATTCGGAAACGGGCTTTTTGACGGAATGGAATTTCAGAAAAAAATGGAAGAAGCAGCATTTAAGGCTGCGGGCGGAAAGATACCGGTACAGAGTCTTATGGATTATAAAGCACGTAACGGCTCTGTAGCCCATAAGGGAATAGAACCCGCCATTAAAGGCGCATGGGCTTATGCTCCGTTGAACGGTATACTTCCTCAGAATATCGAACAGGACATAATAGAAGCCTTTGACAGCTTTGGACGCACTATAGAAGGCTTTGATATGCCGCAGGCATTGCTGGCAGGCGTGGAAAGCCGCACTTCCTCGCCTGTAAAGATATTAAGGAATGAGAGCGGCCAGAGCAATATAGGAGCCGTATTCCCATGCGGTGAAGGCGCAGGATATGCCGGCGGTATCACTTCTGCTGCGGCAGATGGTATACGAACTGCCGAAAAAGTGATAAAATACATGCAGCATGCATAGAAACAGAGGTTGCTTTTTGAAATGGATCAATACAGGGAACTGATAAAGAAGAAGCAGAGGATAGTTGTAAAGATAGGTTCATCCTCCTTAAGACATAAAGAGACAGGTGATTTTGATTATATAAAGATGGAAACACTGGTGCGGGAATTATGTGATATCCGCAACCAGGGAAAGGATGTGATACTGGTATCATCCGGCGCCATAGCAGCCGGGAAAAAGACAGTGCATATACCGGCAGATGAAGAGAATCCTCTGGCAGTCAAGCAGGCCTGCGCGGCTATAGGACAGGCCAGGCTGATGATGACTTATGAGAGGCTGTTTTCGCAATACGGACAGGTTGCGGCGCAGATCCTTATGACAAAGGATACGATAGCGGCCGATCTTAACCGTTTTAATGCCCATAATACTTTTATGGAATTATTAAAACTTGGGGTTATCCCCATAGTTAATGAGAATGATACCATCTCAACCTACGAGATCGAATTTGGAGATAATGACTCCCTTTCGGCTATAGTGGCAGCGCTTGTAGATGCGGATCTTCTGATACTGCTTTCTGATATAGACGGGCTTTATTCGGATGATCCCAGGACAAATCCCCAGGCGCGCTTTCTGCCTATCGTGCCGTAGCTTACGGATGATATAAGGAGCATGGGAAAGGCT
>CADAHD010000224.1 GCA_902787595.1 uncultured Lachnospiraceae bacterium | reverse complement strand
CAAACTGCGCACCATAGATGAAAAGACAGTGGTACTGCCAAACGGCACGCTGGCCAATACATCCCTTACCAATTTTAATGATACGCCCAGACGCAGACTTATACTCAGTTTCGGAATTTCCTATAAATCCGATATCAAACGGGCAAAGGAGATAATAAAGCATCTTATTGAAGAAGATAAGAGATTTATCAAAGGCGAAAAAATACAGATATATGTTGATTCGCTTGATGAATCCCAGGTGACTCTGGGAGTCAGGGCGATAGTCAAAAACGAAGATTATTTCGAGGTGAAATGGAGCTTTACCGAAGCTGTTAAAGAAGCATTTGACAGGGGCGGGATCAGTATTCCTTATCCCCAGCTTGATGTGCATTTTGATGATGCACAGCCTGAAGAAGGGAAGAACAAATGAAGAAAAAGAAAGGCGCACGATCACTTATCATAGTTCTTGCAGTGATACTGTTTATTGCTGCAGTTGTGCTTTATTTTGGCTTTATTAATAACAAAACTGCAATAGGGATCAGGGAATTCCTGGCCGAAAAAATGCTGGAAAAGGGCGATAATGATAAGGCAGCCTCTCTTTATTATGATATTCTGAACAGGGACGACAGTCATACCGACTCCTATCTGGCGCTGGCTGATATCTATCTTAAGTCTGAGGATTATAAGGAAGCCCATGATATACTGGATGACGGTCTTGAATGCGCCGGCGGCGAGGAACTGGCGGACAAGCAATGGGGCATCTATGAGAAAGAAGCCAGGAAGCTGGAAACAGACGGTACTCCGCAGGAAGTAATGGGCTTTGTGAAGGAAATACCTGCCGAGGAGCTTATAGCTTATTATGAGGATCCCTCACGCGCGGAAAAATATTCTAAAGAAGATGCAAAGCGCTGGTCGGATGCCGTAGTGGCTGTAGCCAAAAACCGTTTAAGAGCAGGCGATGCGCGTTCTGCCGAAAGCCTTCTGGAAGACGCTATCGAAAATCCCTTAAACGAATTTGTTGATGTTGATGTTTTTTATGAGGCGATAATTCCCGTATATCTGGCTTTGGGTGACAGGGCTTATGAATCGGATGATATCGACGGCGCCAGATATTATTATAATAAAGTGCTGGGACTGGATCCGGAAAACAAAAGCGCCCTTGAAGGCCTGGCAAAGCTGGATGTGAAAGATGATAAAGCTCAGTGGGAATATATCTGCGTTAACGGTAAGATAAAGGCTGATCTGGGTATTAATATGCACGGTCTAAAGCTTAATGTTCCTGTCGTCATGGATCTGAAAATGGAATACAACGGAGCAGCAGTGGGGGCGGAAAGCCTGAATATAGATGAGACCGTATCGATATCTGTAGTCGGAAGGAAAAATGAGGAGAGTCAGAGCATACGGCTGTATCAGAGCGGGAATGATATAGTGATGGAGAATCGTATTATGGGCAGGCAGAAAAAAGAAAACGCCAGCCTTAAGGATAAGATGTTTGAATATATAGCTGATTATCATGCGCTTATCAGTACGGCAAAGACCGACGGCAAAAGGCAGAAAGTTAACGGTGTTGACTGTGATGTAAGTCATTCGACCATGATGGGTAAAAACTATCTGTATTATCTGCCCAAGGATATGCTCCCTGCCGGCACGGATACTTTTATGAACAGCCTGTCTCTTGATGTGACAAGATATACGGCAGCGGATGACGGCAGGGTCGTAAGGGTCGAGGCAGAAATGCTGAGTGCCGATGCAGACGCACTGAATTCGCTTTTAATGCAGTTTATAGGCAGCTTTAATGCAGATGTGAGCATTAATTCCATGACGGCTGTCTTTGATGTGGAATGCAGATGATGAATGAAATGTTAAGCACAAAAGATTATTATTATGAGCTGCCTCAGGAACTGATAGCCCAGGATCCGCTTAAGGACCGCAGCGCTTCAAGACTGATGGTACTTGGCAGAAATGACGGCAGCATAGCGCACAGACATTTTACGGATATTAAGGAATATCTCAAAGCCGGTGACTGCCTGGTGCTCAATAATACCAGGGTGATACCTGCAAGGCTTTACGGCGTAAAGGAAGGCACGGGAGCCGGCATAGAAGTATTGCTTCTTAAGCGTTTAGATGATTGTTCCTGGGAATGTCTGGTAAAGCCCGGCAAGAAAGCCAGGGAAGGCGCGCGCATCATTTTTGGCGACGGGCTTTTATCGGCCGTTGTTACCGATATCGTAGATGAAGGCAACAGGCGCATACGCTTTGAATATGAGGGCATCTTTGAAGAGATCCTGGATAAACTGGGAGAGATGCCGCTGCCGCCTTATATAACACATAAACTTCCTTATGAAGACAGAGAGCGATATCAGACGGTCTATTCAAAGATCGAAGGATCCGCTGCAGCTCCTACTGCAGGACTTCATTTTACGGATAAGCTGCTTGATGAGATACGGGCGATGGGCGTTAAGACGGAATTTGTGACCCTGCATGTTGGGCTGGGGACTTTCAGACCGGTTAAGGTTGATAATATCCTTGAACATCATATGCACAGCGAATACTGCGAGATCAGCGCTGAGACTGCTGCTTCCATAAATGCCAGCAGGGCTGCGGGAGGACGCATAGTTTGCGTGGGAACCACTTCGGTAAGAACGCTCGAGAGCCTTAGCAGTGATGACGGGACCGTAAATGCAGGCAGCCGTGATACGGATATCTTTATATATCCGGGATACAGGTTTAAGGCTGTTGATGCCCTGATAACCAATTTCCATCTGCCTGAATCAACATTGCTGATGCTGGTATCTGCATTTGCAGGAAGAGAGCATGTGCTGGCAGCATATGCGGAAGCAATAAAGGAGAGATACCGCTTCTTCAGTTTCGGCGATGCCATGCTTTTAATATAACTTGCGGGTAATACGGCGTTATGCTATAATTGCCGTGTTTATATTATGTAAACAAAAATAACAAGAAGAGGGGATGAAAATGAGCGATTTTATTTTAAGCTGCTGTTCAGCGATCGACTTGACTCAGGACCAGATGGATGAATTGGATATCAGCTATATTCCTTTCCATTTTGAATTGAACGGAGTGCAGTATACTGATGATCTTGGACAGAGCGTTCCTTATCCTGAATTTTATACACGTATGGCTGCCGGAGAGGATACCAAGACTTCACAGGTAAATGTAGATGAATTTATACAGTACTTTGAGAGCTTTTTGAAGGAAGGCAAAGATGTTCTTCATCTTACCCTGTCCTCCGGTATTTCAGGTACTTTTAATTCTGCCAGACTGGCAAAAGATATGCTGGAAGAAAAGTATCCCGACCGCAAGCTTTATGTGGTGGATTCGCTGGCTGCCAGCGGCGGATACGGTCTGCTGGTATCTGAGCTGGCCAGACTCAGAAATTCAGGTAAGGATATTGAGGAGGTTTATAAATTTGCCGAGGAGAACAAGAAGAAGCTTAATCACTGGTTCTTCACATCGGATCTGACCTTCTTTATCAAAGGCGGCCGTGTATCAAAGACAGCCGGTTTTGTGGGAACCATGCTCAATATCTGTCCTCTTCTGAATGTGGATCATATGGGACGTCTGATACCCCGTGAGAAGATCCGCACCAAAAAGAAAGTTATCAACCGTATCGTTGATGTAATGGAAGAGAAGGCAAGAGACGGAAAGAATTATAACGGCAAAGTCCTTATCACACAGTCTCACTGCTATGAGGATGCGCGCGCAGTGGCAGACCTTATAGAAGAGAGATTCCCCAATATCGACGGAAAGGTTACTATCAATTACATCGGTAACCTTATCGGAAGTCATACAGGTCCCGGAACAGTTGCTCTGTTTTTCTGGGGGGAAGAGAGAACAAATTGATGAAGACAGCTGTAGTTACGGATTCTAACAGCGGAATCTTTGGTGAAGAAGCCAGAAAGATGGGGATCCATGTGGTTCCCATGCCTATCATAATAGATGAACATACCTTTTATGAGAATGAGGACATCACTCATGCCGAGTTCTTTGAGGCACAGATGGCCGACCGTAAAGTGACTTCCTCACAGCCTGCGCCCGGAGCGATAATGGATCTTTGGGAGCTGGTGCTGGACTCTGCGGACGAGCTGGTCTATATACCCATGAGCAGCGGGCTTTCCGGCTCGTATCAGTCGGCAGCCATGCTCGCTGATGACTATGACGGCAAGGTGGAAGTGGTCAACGATCACAGGATATCTGTTTCACAGCGTCAGTCCGTTAGGCTTGCCTGCAGGCTGGCAGCTGAAGGAAAGAGCGCTGCAGAGATCAAAAAAAGACTGGAAGATGATGCTTTTAAGTCATGCATCTTTCTTACAGTGGAAAGCCTGGAGTATTTTAAACGCTCCGGCCGCATAACGCC
>CADAHD010000223.1 GCA_902787595.1 uncultured Lachnospiraceae bacterium | reverse complement strand
GGCGGCAGCAGCCGTTACTTTGTACAGCAGCAGAAGCAGCTGGGCGCGCTTAACGGTTTTGTAGAGGAGATGATGGAAGGCCAGAAGGTAGTTAAGGTCTTCAATCATGAGGCTGTAAACATCGCAAAGTTTGATGAACTTAACGAAAATCTTACGGATTCCGCATATAAGGCCAGCAAGTATGTGAATATCCTGGGACCTATCAATGCGCAGCTGGGCAACTTAAGTTATGTGCTTTGTGCGGTCGTAGGCGGTATCCTGGCCCTGGCTGTGGATCCCACGTCGGCTATGGCTATCAATATAGGCGATCTGGCAAGCTTCCTTTCATTCAACAAGAGCTTTAACTGGCCCATCAACCAGGTCAGTCAGCAGTTCAACTCCATAGTAATGGCTCTGGCCGGCGCAGACAGGATCTTTAAGCTCCTGGATGAAAAGCCTGAGGTTGACGACGGATATGTAACACTGGTGAATGCAGTGGAAGAGAACGGCGAGCTTAAGGAGAGCAGCGAGCGCACAGGTATCTGGGCCTGGAAGCATTTCCACAAAGCAGACGGTACCACCACCTATGTCAAGCTTCAGGGCGATGTGGTATTTGACGGAGTGGACTTCGGTTATACCGATGAAAAGATGGTGCTGCATGATATCAAGCTCTTTGCAAAACCCGGACAGAAGATAGCTTTTGTAGGTTCCACAGGCGCAGGAAAGACTACCATCACCAATCTGATCAACCGATTCTACGATATACAGGATGGCAAGATACGATACGACGGCATCAATGTCAATAAGATAAAGAAAGATGATCTGCGTCATTCACTGGGAATAGTGCTTCAGGAGACTCATCTGTTTACCGGCACCGTGCGCGAAAACATCCGTTACGGAAGACTGGATGCTACCGATGAGGAAGTGGAGGCAGCAGCAAAGCTGGCCAATGCGCACGGCTTTATCAGCAGGCTTCCCGAAGGCTATGATACGATGCTGGCCGGTGACGGCGGTGCGCTGAGTCAGGGCCAGAGACAGCTCTTATCTATAGCAAGGGCTGCTATAGCGGATCCCCCCGTGCTTATCCTGGATGAGGCTACTTCATCTATCGATACGCGTACAGAGAAACTGGTACAGGAAGGCATGGACCGTCTGATGAGCGGACGTACCACCTTCGTTATAGCCCACAGGCTTTCTACCGTACGTAACAGCGACTGTATCATGGTACTTGAGCAGGGCCGCATCATTGAGCGCGGAACCCACGAAGAACTGCTTGAAGAAAAAGGAAAGTATTATCAGCTGTACACAGGCATTCAGTCGGCCTGATGCAGATTGCGTGATATACTGACAAAGATGGAAAAAAAGAGCAAACTTGTATATATAGAGATAGTACGTATCATTGCGATCGCATATGTAATGCTGAATCATCTCCCGTTTGTGAGCAATTACGTGGAACACGAAGGGCTGCTGCGCTGGTCTTATCTTTTTGCGGTCATTTTCGGACGCCTGTGTATTCCCGTGTTTTTTATGCTTTCCGGCTCACTGCTGCTGCCTAAGGATGAATCCATATCCGCGCTGCTGAAAAAGAGGATACTGCGTTTTAGCATACTTCTTGTGGGCATGAATCTGTTAACCTATATAGCTTCGGCTCTGATAGAATATGTTCATGGGAACGGCCTGTATCTTTCGGTCTGGGATTTTATAACCCGCCTTTTTGCAGGTAATGTGGAAGGGGCGTTCAGCCTGTGGTTCTTATATGCCTATCTTTCGCTGCTCTTTATACTGCCTGTTCTGAGGCCGGCTGCAGCCAGATTCGGCTGGGGGGAATACATATTCTTTCTGGTGATCCATGTTATTCTGTGCTCGGTACTGCCCATGTTTAATCTTTTTGCCAGAGTACAGGGCTTCAAGGGCATAGCTCTCAGCGGACATCTGAATTTCCCTGTTGCCACCATCAATTGTTTCTTTTATGCCCTCACGGGATATTTTATAGATAAGCGCCTGGACATTAAAAAGATAAAGGCTTCCACGCTATGGCTGCTGGGGCTTGTCACTTTTATAGCTGTGGGCATTAGCAGTGTGGGACTGCATATCGCTACGGATCTTGAAGGCGAATATCCGGAAAAATACTATATGGTATCGGAATATATCAGCGGCATCTTTATCTTCTTGTTGATGAAGTACCTGTTTACACAGCGTTTTCCCAAACTGTCCGAAGGAAAGTTTGCCTCTGCCGTCTGTTTTGTGGGTTCGCTTACTTTTGGGATATATCTTCTGGATCCTTTTCTTAAGATGGCGATCTATCCGGCATACATCAGATTCTTTGGAAAATATGCATACGGAATGCTTTTCTGCCTTTGCTGGGTAGTATTAAGCTTTGTGGTATGCGGTGCGATCACCTTTGTATTAAAGAAAATCCCGCTTATCAGGGAACTGTTATAGAATGCTATAGAAATATACCGGTCTTAATCGGCAACATCGAATTTTAAAAGATTCTCCAGAAGGCGCTCCGTGACCTGATATATCAGGACATCGGGCGCTTCTTTTTCTATCATTTCCGCTTTGAAAGTCCTGGGATAAACCATATAGGCTTCGTTATAATGATCGGCCAGGAAAGGCAGCATGCCTTCTCCAAAAGAATCGCTAACCATCATGAGTTTGCCGTGATCGGCGTCATTTGCGGTATTGGTGTAGCGCAGTTCCGTCTCTGCTTCGTTCATATAAAAGCTGAGCTCGTGTTTGCCATATCCAACGGCTGTCAGATTATTCGGATCGCTGACAGAAGATCTTATACCCAGGATGTTTGCCAGATCTGCTTCGGGATCTTCGTTTTCCTTAAGCGTAAGTGTGCTGATATCAGGCAGTGGAGCATACCCAAGGCTGTCGATTATGGCCTGAGAGCTGATATAGCTTCCGGCGTAATTTTCATGAGTGTCATATTTAAGGAACAGTATCTGATCCGGATTGGAAGCCCTGTATTCTTTGAGGGTTTCATATGCATTTACCACGCAGATGTCTGTATTTTTTGAGAGATATCCTGCCAGCTGGTCGATACGTTTAAGCTCCGCAGCTGCTCCAAATCGGTCCGGAAGCTTATCGGGATATATGCTCATTTTTGAAGGCGAGATCACAAGCAGGAATCTGCCGCCTCTTTGCTGCATCAGCTCATCGGCAGCCTTAAGCTTTTCGGATATGATATCAAGCTCTTCATCGCTGAAGAGGTTTACGCCCGTGTGATCGCTGATGGGATCTTCCACGATATCCTGTTTGCCTGTATAGAAGAGCCAGCCGTCTTTGCCTATCACCACATCGTGACTCATGGTGTCTTTGACCAGCTTATAATCAATTATCCCGTTAACCTTGGCAATCTGGTTCTTGAAGGGAAGCATGTTCTTTATGTATTCTTCCACCAGGGCGGGGTAAGAGCTGTAGTTTTCGGCGCTGAGCGCAGGAAATTCGGGGATGCTGCGGTTTTCGTAATTATGTGTATCTATATAGCGTTTCATGGCATAATAAACCGGAGCCGGAAGAATGAATACCAGCACAAAGAGCGCGATATAAAGCTTTTTGATGATCTTTTTATCCATCGCTTTTCTCCGTCAGAACCTGAAATAAATGAAGGGATTGTAGCTTTCCCCGCCAAGGCATAATATGCACAGCCCTGCCAGTACGGCGCAGCAGGCCAGCTCAGCAAAACCGTCTTTGGCTTTTTGCACCTGTTTGCCCAAAAGCTTCTGCGCGGGACCGCAGAAGAAAATGCCTGCAGCCAGCGCTATAAGCTTGTAATTGCCTGTATATATGCCGGGGCTTATCTGCGAAGCCGTGGGAATAAACATCTGTTTTATCTGTTCAAGCGCCAGTCCCAGACTGTCTGCGCGGAAGATGACCCAGCCTATGGTAAAAATGATAATGGTATAGATATGCGAAAATACGGGATGTTTTTTCAGAAAATCCTCAAAGCCGGCTTTTTCGATGATGCGGAAAGCGCCATGATATATGCCCCATGCCATAAAGCGCCAGGAAGCTCCGTGCCAGAAGCCTGTCAGGGCAAATACGATAAAGAGATTTATAAAGCTGCGCGCCTTGCCCCTGCGGTTGCCGCCCAGGGGGATATAAAGATACTCTTTGAACCACTCGCCTAAGGATATATGCCAGCGGCGCCAGAATTCGCTTATAGAGCGGGAGATATAAGGCAGATCGAAATTCTCCCTGAATTCAAAACCGAAAATGCGTCCCAGACCTATGGCCATATCGGAATAACCTGAAAAGTCGTAGTATATCTGAAGGGTATAGGCGATCGCGCAGAACCAGCAGCCGGCGGTGCCTATAGCGGAAGGACCGTGTGAGAGCAGGCGGTCTACGGCGTCGGCCAGGGTATTGGCGATCAGCACTTTTTTT
>CADAHD010000222.1 GCA_902787595.1 uncultured Lachnospiraceae bacterium | reverse complement strand
AATATTAACGGCATTACCGAAAAACTGCCGTATATAAAGGGGCTTGGCTGCAATGCGATATGGCTTAATCCCTGCTTTGATTCGCCTTTCGGAGATGCAGGCTATGATGTGTCAGATTATTATAAGGTGGCTCCGCGATACGGCAGCAATGATGATATTGTAAAGATGTTTGAAGAAGCGCATAAGCTGGGCATGCATGTATTGCTTGATCTGGTACCCGGGCATACTTCGTGGAAACATCCATGGTTTGTGGAGAGCATGAAGGCGGAAAAGAATGAGTATACTGACCGATATATATGGACTGATAGCATATGGGAATCGCCGGAGGGCTATGGTTCTTTAAGGGGAATATCAGATCGTGACGGAAGCTGTCTGGTGAATTTTTTTACACATCAGCCTGCTCTTAATTACGGTTTTTATAAACCGGATCATTCCTGGCAGCAGCCTATGGATTCGGAGGGAGCCATAGCCACGCGCAATGCTATGAAGGATGTTATGAGATTCTGGCTTTCAAAAGGCTGTGACGGTTTCAGGGTGGATATGGCCGGTTCACTGGTCAAGAATGATGAGGACGGGAAAGGAACGATCGCGCTGTGGCAGGATATAAGAAGTTTTCTGGATGAGAGCTTTCCCGAAGCCGTGCTGGTATCGGAATGGGGGGAGCCGGATAAAAGCATAGAAGGCGGCTTTCATATGGATTTCCTGCTTCATTTCGGACCGTCTCATTATAATGATCTGTTCCGCTGTGAAAAACCTTTCTTTGGCGGAGAGGGCGATGCTTCCGAATTTGTTAAAAAGTACCTGGAGAATTATGCAAAGGCGGCAGGCAGGGGACTGATCTGCATACCCTCAGGAAATCATGATATGGACAGGCTCGCGCGCACCATCAATGGTAATAAAGCAAAGATAGCGTTTGCTTTTCTTCTGTCCATGCCGGGAGCGCCTTTTATATATTACGGTGATGAGATAGGCATGCGTTATGTTGAGGGACTGATTTCTGTTGAAGGCGGATATGGAAGGACAGGTTCAAGATCGCCGATGCAGTGGGATGAGACTCTTAATGCAGGCTTTTCTGATGCAGACAGCAAAAAACTATATATTCCGATCGATCTTGAAGCTGACAGGCCGAATGTTAAAGCACAGATAAAGGATGATGCATCACTGTACAATGAAGTGAAAAAACTGATCGCGATACGTCAGTCTCATAAGGCGCTTAAAAACAGCGGGGGAATAGAGTTTATCTGCGACGGGGCAGAAGGAAAGCCTATGGTATATCTGCGCAGCTGTGAGGATGAAAAGATACTTGTAGCTTTGAACCCCACAGGAGAAGATCAGATATTGCAGACAGAGGAAGAAGCGGGAGATGTCATTTACAGTCTGGGAGAACTGCCGGAGATTTCCAAGGGGAAGTTTGTTATAAGACGGGAGTCGGCTGTTTTTATCAGCCTGCGCTGAAGAACCGTTAAATAAACAGAAGTGTAAAAAAGCGGGATTTGTGATAAAATAAGGTTTGCTTGAATATGAGGCGGGGGTATCGGCACATGAAAAAGAAAATCGCTTTTTTTACTACAGGATGGTGCTGTGAGATATTAAGCCAGTTCATTTCGGGAATGCAAAAGGCATTCGGATCTGAGGGGGCAGATATTTTTCTGTTTTTGTGTTATGCTACTTATGGTGATTCCGCCGCGATGAAAAACGGGGAAATGAATATCTTTGAGCTCCCGGATCTGCGTGATTTTGACGGCGTGGTGATCTTCGGCAGCGGCCTGGATTTTAAAGACATTGTTGACATGATATTGTCACGCTGCCGTGAGGCAGGTGTTCCCGTAATAATGCAGGGAGCGGAAAGAGAAGGGATAAGTTATATCGGCTCTGATAATTATCAGGCAACCAGGGATCTGTGCGCCCATCTCTTAGAACGTCACAAGGTCAGCAGGATAGTCTTTTTTGCAGGAACCCCTGATTCACATGATTCCAATCTGAGGCTTAAAGCCATACAGGATCATCTTGAGGAAAACGGCTGCAGCGGATATCTTAAAGAAGTTTTTTATACTAACTGGGAGAATGCTGCTGCTTCACGGCGTGTGAATGAGTTATGCGCCACGGAGGAGGGGCTCCCGGATGCGATAATATGTGCTAATGACGGTCTGGCAATGGAGAGCTGTCTTGCTGTTTTCAATAACGGGTATTCGGTGCCGGATGATGTTATAGTTACAGGTTACGATTTTATAAATGACAGCCAGATATTTGATCCGGCCATCGCTTCCGTAGATCAGTGTCTGACAGAAATGGGAGAAGCCGCAGGCATTCTGTGGGAACAGATTGTGAAAGGGGAGGTTGAGAACGGTACATCGAGGATCATTCCCTGCCGTTTTGTCCCCGGAGACAGCTGCGGCTGCTATGAAGACAGAAACAGTGATATGATACGCAGAAAGGTGGGACGTGACGGGTTCGCAAACCGTTCAATGACCACATATTTCAACAGAAAGCTGGATAATATAGATTCGGTTGTGCTGGGCAGTAGCACTTTTGATGAATTTAAGAGAAACCTTCATGATCTGCTGGTGCGGGATCATGTATATGAAGGGGATTCTTTCCATGTGCTGCTGGAACCCAATTTCGGTCTTTCCATCTATGATTCCGATATTAAAATGCGAACCAAAGGCTATAGTCATAACAGGGAGGTTCTGTATTCCAGTGAAGACGGAGTGAGCTATAACGGGGAAGTATTTGCAGGAAGAGAGCTTATCCCGGGATATAAGGCAGACGGAGAGAATCATCTGTATGTGTTTCTGCCTCTGCACGAGGGTGATTCCGTCTATGGCTATATCATCTTCAGGGATTGTATTGAAAAGATCTACAATCGTTATCTTCATACTTATCAAAACCGCATGAATCTGGTATTTGAAAAGTTCAGGCATGCGCTTACTCTTGATCAGATCAATATAAAGCTGATGGATCTGATGCGGAAAGATCCGCTTACAGGCGTAAAGAACCGTATGGCATATGAAGATAAGGAAAAATATCTTCAGTCGCTGGTTAATTCGGAATCCGATACGGAATTTGCCATAGCCATGTTTGATGTGAATAATCTGAAGCTCATCAATGATACCGGCGGACATGATGCAGGGGATGATTATCTGAAGAGGTGTTGCCGTCTGATATGCAGGATCTTTAAACATAGCCCGGTTTATAGGGTGGGAGGCGATGAATTCCTGGCAGTTTTGTGTGATGAGGATTATGACGGACGGGAGGAACTCAGGGCGGAGCTTATCAGCTGTATGAGTCCGTATTCGGAACGTTTGCCGCTGCCGGATGATTATGTCTCAATAGCTTCGGGCATAGCTGTTTATGACCCACAGGCAGATCAGAATGTTTCTGATGTACTGAAGCGCGCCGATGAGGAAATGTATGAAAACAAAACATTCATCAAAAGCGGAAAGATATGCTGAAGAGATCGGAAAGAGATTCATCAGTGACAGGATAAGCCACGCATATTCTTTCGGAGACGGCCACATCAATGACACTTTTTGTCTGGTAACGGATAAGGAGAGTTATATATGTCAGAGGATCCGCGGAAAAATAGATACAGGGATCCTGGAACATAATTATCTTTTATATTCAGAGCTGTTCGAAAAAGCAGATCTGCTTTATCCCAGGTGGCTGAAAACCTCTGAAAACAGTTTTTTCTATAATGATGCAAATGGGGACCGCTGGAGAGTTTATAAAATGATCGGCGGTGAAACAGCGGTTCTTCCTTTGGACAAAGATATGTGTTTTGCCTGCGGAAAAGGTCTGGCAGGGTTTCACCTGATCCTTCAAAAGCTAAAGGAGAAACCTCTGGCGACTTATCCCATGCTCCATGATCTGGATCACTATTACGATAGATATTTAAGGGTACTGGATTACGGGCTATCGGGTGAAACAAGAGATGCTGAAGTGGAAAAGTATATCAGCTCAAGGATACAGGATTTTCTTGATATCAGAACGGACAGATCGGCAGTGATCCATGGTGATCCGAAACTTGCCAACATTTTGTTTGAAGATGGCAGGATCAAAGCATTTATCGATCTTGATACGATCATGCAAGGATCTTTGCTTGAGGATATTGCCGACTGCGTCAGATCGTGCTGTGTGAAAGAAGGAAAGATAGATGAAGATCTGATGGAGGCTTTTTTGCGGGGATACCAAAGTGAGGAAAACGGTCTGATTGGAAAGGAAGAGCTAAGTCTGTTACCGCGCATGATAAGTAAGATCCGTTTTGAACTGGGATTAAGATATTATACGGATGCTATTGCAAAAGAGAAAAGCTTTAAGGAAAAGTATCCGGGATATCTATTGGAAAAGGCAAGGAAAAACCTGTTTTTTCAGTAAAAGATCTGTCTGAACAGT
>CADAHD010000221.1 GCA_902787595.1 uncultured Lachnospiraceae bacterium | reverse complement strand
GCCAGCGACGCTGTGAACGCCCAGATCGACAGCCTCAACAGCATCCTGAAAAAGTACGATAAAAGCGGCATGCTGATCGGTGAGGCGCCTTGCATGAAGGACATGATAGAGACCACTGATCACGATTTTAAGGTGGTCAACGCAGTGTCCATCCTGGCTATATTCGTGATAATAGCCCTTGTGGAAAAGAGCCTGTCCCTGCCGTTTATACTGATAGCGGTAATAGAGACAGCCATCTTCATAAACCTCGGGCTGCCGCACTACCTGGGGCAGAGCCTGCCGTTTATAGCGCCTATATGCATAAGCACCATTCAGCTTGGCGCCACAGTGGACTACGCAATACTGATGACCACCCGCTATAAGACGGAGCGCCTTGACGGAGCGGACAAGCGTCAGGCGGTAAAGACCGCCCTTGCGGCATCCATCCCGTCCATAGTGGTTTCTGGCGCGGGGCTGTTCGCAGCTACCTTCGGCGTAGCGGTCTACTCTGATATAGATATAATAAGCTCCATGTGCATGCTGATGGCAAGGGGCGCGGTAATAAGCATGGTGATGGTCATCTTCGCACTGCCCCCACTTCTGCTGCTTCTGGACCGCGTTATATGCGCCACCACGGCAGGCATGGGTCATCTTAATGCGAAGAATGAACCGAAACTCAAAACTGCAAATTAACCTATTATGGAGGTCACAGATATGAAAAGTTCAAAATGGATAAAGACAGGGGCCGTAGCACTTGCGGCGGTCGTTATAGGGTCGGCCATAGCCGGAACGGCATACGCAAGGAACGCTGAGCCGCAAGCTCCGGCGCTTACAGCAGCCGAAGAGACCACGCTTGGTGCATCAAACGGAGTTCTCAAAGCAGAGCACAGCGAGGACCTTGCGGAAGGCAGCGTCTACGTTTTCGCCGATGCCAGCGGCAAAGTGCAGAAGCTTACCGCAAAGGACTCTCAGAGCGGAGAGCTTAAGGACTACGCAGCTTCCGAGGCAAAGCTCCCGGTTTCGCTTTCGATAAAATACTTCCTGGACGGAAGAGAAATCTCCGAAAAGGATCTTGAAGGCAAGAGCGGAATGCTCACCATACGGTTTGAATACAGCAATCTTACGGAAAACAGCGTAAACTCCGGCGGAAAAAACAAGTCGGTCCAAGTTCCCTTTGCCGTAGTTACCGGGCTGCTTCTTGGTAACGAGAGCTTCAGCAACATAAGCGTTAAGAATGCAAAGATAATAGACGATGGAAGCAGGACCGCGGTAGTTGGCCTGGTCTTCCCGGGACTTCAGAAGGATCTTGGCATAGACAGCAGAAAGTTTGAGCTTCCGGAGAGCTTCGAAGTGAGCGCAGATGTGAAGGACTTCGCTCCGGTCATGACACTCACCATCGCAAGCTGCGAGCCGTTCTCCAAACTCGGAGACAAGGACTTTAGTGACATCAGCAGCCTGACGGATTCCATAGGTGAGCTGTCCGGTGCCATGGGAATGCTTATGGATGGTTCCGGAAAACTCTACGACGGACTATGTACTCTTCTTAATGAGAGCGGAAATCTGACGGATGGAGCGGACAAACTTGCTGACGGCGCGCTCCAGTTAAAGACCGGCACAGAGGATCTCAGCAGCGGTGCCGAACAGGTAAGGAGCGGCGCTGCTCAGATAGCAAGCGGCCTTAAGACCCTGGATGAAAACAGTGCTGCTCTCGACGGCGGATCCAGACAGGTGTTCGAGACCTTGCTTGCAGCTGCGGCGGAGCAGCTTAAGGCTGAGGGCTTGGATGTCCCTGAACTGACCATTGAAAGTTACGGCAAGGTGCTTGAAAACATTATATCGTCACTAGACGACGATGTCGTATATTCCAAGGTTTTGGAGACTGTCACCAACGCAGTAGAAGAAAAGCGCGGATACATAGAGCAACAGGTGACAACAGCAGTAAGGGCGGAAGTGGAAAAAACCGTGGAGGACGCATCACAGACTCAGGTAAAAGAAAAAGTGCAGGCTGCTGTCAGAGCCGGCGTAGAAGCTGAGGTGACTGAGGCTGTAAAGCAGAACGTGTGCGCACAGGTGATCAAGAGCGCAACCGGTTTGGACAAACAAAGCTACGACAACGCAGTTGCAGCAGGACAGATCGACGAACAGACGCAGGCTGCAGTAAACGCTGCAGTCGAAGCGCAGATGCAAAGTGCCGATGTCGAGCAGTTGATAGCAGCTCAGACTGACGCACAGATGGGGACCGAAGAGGTAAAAGATCTGATTGCTCAGAACATCGAAGCTCAGATGGCATCCGAAGAAGTAAAGGAACTTATGGCTCAGAACATCGAGGCGCAGATGGCTTCTGAAAAAGTCAAGGCCTTGATAGCACAGAACACTGAGGCTCAGGTGCAGAAGGCCATTTCCGACAACATGGCTGGAGAAGAGGTCCAGGCGCAGCTTGCAAAGGCATCCGAGGGGGCCAAAAAGGTCATAGCTCTTAAGACATCGCTGGACAGCTACAACAGTTTCTACAAGGGACTTATGGCCTACACGGAAGGTGTTGGCGAAGCCGCAAAGGGCGCAGATACCCTAAGCAGTGGGGCAGCTCAGCTGGCGGAAGGCGCAGAAGCTCTGAAGGCCGGAGCCGGAGAACTCTACAGCGGGACGATTGCCCTTAAGGACAGCACCCCTTCCCTCATTGGTGGCATAACTCAGCTAAAGGATGGCGCAAAGAAGCTGGACAGCGGTCTTGACGAATTTAACAGGAAGGGCATCCAAAAACTCGTGAACATAGTAGAAGGGGACCTCGAAGGTCTTATAGACAGCGTCGATGCACTGAAGGAAGCCGCAAAGCTCTACGAACAGCAGGCCGAAAACTCTGAAGACCCGTTGGCGGCAACCAAATACGTGATAAAAACTAACTAAATACAACAATATATTGGAGATAATTTGGCGTCAGCATATTTGTAACAGTTGATAATTATACGCAAATTCTTTCGTATGGGTTCAGTTGCAGCACTCCTCGCCTGCACATTCGGACAGGTAAGAATATTCTAAATAACATATTTCGAACGACAGCAAAGGTGTCATGTAAGATCATGGCGCCTTATTTTATTGGATGAGGATCTATCCTGTAAAAAATATCCAAAATATTACTTGAAATACACATCGAAGGTGTATATAATATGAAGAATTAGCTATTGCTAATTCTGTGAAAAATTGATCTATACTCCGGTAATCCCGGAGTTTAAAAAAAACATTGGTTAGTTCAGCAGCGTCTGACTTTTCTTTTCCTTCAATATAGACCGATAAAATATCCCCCATGTAATCTTTGTGTTCCTTCATCCTTGCTGTAATAAAACCATCCAGCATGCTTATCCTCGCATTAATGTCTTTGTCTGCAATATCCAAAGCACTCATCCCGTTAAAAACTTTTCCAAGGATCGCCGCCTGAAAAAATAATGAAGGACGATTAAATGTTATAAACTCGCCGGTCAGTTTTCCTTTTTCAGCCAGCTCTGTTTTAGGCAATTCCACGAATGCGTAATGAATGTCTTTTTGCGTATAATCTTCTTTATGCAGGAAAAAACTGCCTGCATATGCAAAATCCATAGCCAGTGCACTGTTTCTACTCAATTCCTGAAATCTGTTATACTCTTCATCTGTCATTTCTGAACTGGGGATTCTAACAAGCCTGTTAAGCTCCTCTCTTTCCAAAACTATCTGTTCGGGGCTTTTTCCGCTCTTTAAATATCCGAGATACAGATCCGGACTGATGTCTATCTGGGAATCACGATATGTCAGGCCGAAGTGCGTTTTATAATCTTTATATAATGAAGCCAGCTCCCCCGTATACTGGTTAGAGATATTCTCCTGATACGCCATATCCAAACCGGTAAGAACCGTTTCACACAAACTAAGATATTTCATCACCTTCTCATTAAGAAGATGATCATTTTTTAACCTGTCGGCATAATATGTGTTGATATTCTTCATGCAGCTCCTGATATCCTTATGACTGGTTTTAGCTTTTTTCGCTACATCAGGACCTTTTGTGCCTATAATACCTTCAAAATCTAACTTTTCCTTCAGCATTCCGTAGATTAACCTGTCTTCATCTCCAAATATGTTCTGTGATTCCAATCTGCTTTTGATCGCTTCTGCCAGATCATCAGATGCTGCATTGATAACACTTTGTAATTCCAAAACATCGATTTCCGTATGTTCATCATAAAACGCCGTCAGCTCACCTTTATCCGACGCCCTGAGATCTTCTCCCATGGCTCCCGGTGAATACCCCTTTCTTATGATATCCCCCTTGGTCGCAGTGTCGTAATACCTGTCAAGATCTTCTTTTGTCGTAATTTTTTGTCCATAATACTGGTAGGATAGATCTTTCTTACCAAGCTTGTCCGCAATGGTATTTGCCGCCATGGAATATGCTGAATATGC
>CADAHD010000220.1 GCA_902787595.1 uncultured Lachnospiraceae bacterium | reverse complement strand
TGCAGGCGCTCTTGCAGGCGTTCGTCCTGAAGTTATGGGTATCGGACCCGTAGCAGCTACCCGCAAGGCTATGGCTAAGTGCGGATACAAGATCGAAGACTTCGACATCATCGAGGCTAACGAAGCTTTCGCAGCACAGTCTGTTGCAGTAGGCAAGGATCTTGGTATCGATGTTGACAAGCAGCTTAATCCTAACGGCGGCGCTATTGCTCTTGGCCACCCCGTAGGAGCTTCAGGTGCGCGTATCCTTGTAACCCTGCTTCACGAGATGGAAGCAAAGGGCGCGAAGAAGGGTCTTGCTACCCTGTGCATCGGCGGCGGTATGGGCTGCGCTACAATAGTAGAAGCATACGAAGGTTAATTCTTCGGGGGGAGTATATCCCCCCGTTTTTTATGGAGGTAAAATATGGAATTCGTTTTATATGAAGTAAAAGACGCCGTAGGTATCATCACAATAAACCGTGAGAAGGCTCTTAACGCCCTTAACTCACAGGTGCTTGACGAGCTTAACGCTACACTGGATGCGGTAGATCTTGACAGCGTGCGCTGCCTGATCCTTACCGGCGCAGGTGAGAAGAGCTTTGTGGCAGGCGCAGATATAGGCGAGATGAGCACCCTTACAAAGGCAGAGGGAGAGGCTTTCGGCAAGAAGGGCAACGATGTGTTCTTAAAGCTTGAGAAGTTCCCCATTCCCGTTATCGCTGCTGTTAACGGCTTCGCACTGGGCGGTGGCTGCGAGATATCCATGAGCTGCGATATCCGTATCTGCTCTGACAATGCTATGTTCGGCCAGCCTGAGGTAGGTCTTGGCATTACCCCCGGATTCGGCGGTACCCAGAGACTTGCACGTCTGGTAGGCGCAGGCATGGCTAAGCAGCTTATCTACACCGCAAGAAATATCAAGGCTGCAGAGGCATACAGGATCGGCCTTGTAAACCAGGTTGTTTCCGCAGAGCTTAACGAGGCAGGAGAAGTGGTTAAATCTGCTAAGGATGCTCTTATGGACGCTGCATTTAAGATGGCAGCCGGCATCGCTGCACAGGCTCCTATCGCAGTACGCAACTGCAAGAAGGCTATCAACGAAGGACTGCAGGTTTCCATAGATGAAGGCGTTGCTATCGAAGAGAAGCTTTTCGGCGACTGCTTCGAGACCGAAGACCAGAAGGCAGGCATGGGCAACTTCTTAAAGAAGAAGGATGATCCCACTAAGGTTAAGGTTGTTACATTTGTAAATAAATAAGGGGATATCATGGTTGCACTTGGCGGTATTTCATTGATAATCATGCTGTTCGTGGCGATCGGACTCATCGCAACTATTGCAGGCGTGATCATAGCGGTCGTTCTTACGGTCAACAGGAAGAATAATGAGAAAAAGCTCAATCAGCAGATAATGGCAGAACAGGCCAATATGCAGCTGCAGCCGCAGGATCAGTCAAACCCTTATATGCAAACATTTAACAAGGTTAATTAATTATTTAAGGAGGAATTATAAATGAAGGTAGGTGTTATCGGAGCAGGTACAATGGGCCAGGGCATCGCTAAGGCATTTGCCCAGACCGAAGGCTACACCGTAGCTCTCTGCGATATCAAGCAGGAGTGGGCAGAAGGCGGTAAGGACAAGATCGTTAAGGGCTATGCAAAGCTCGTAGAGAAAGGAAAGCTTACCCAGGAGCAGGTTGATAAGATCACCTCAGCTATCACACCCGGACTTAAGGAAGATATCTGCGCAGACTGCGATCTGATCGTAGAGGCAGCTTTCGAAGATATGACCGTTAAGCAGACAACCTTTAAAGAGCTGGATGCTATCTGTAAGGCTGACTGCGTATTTGCATCAAATACTTCTTCACTGTCCATCACCGAGATTGGTAAGGGCGTTAACCGTCCCGTTGTAGGTATGCACTTCTTCAATCCTGCAGACAGGATGAAGCTTATCGAGGTTATCGCAGGCGTTAATACACCCGCTGATATCGTTGAGAAGATCAAGAAGATTTCCGTAGAGATCGGCAAGACTCCCGTTCAGGTTAATGAGGCAGCAGGTTTCGTAGTAAACCGTATCCTCATCCCTATGATCAACGAAGCAGCTTTCATCAAGATGGAAGGCGTTTCCGATATCGAGGGTATCGACAATGCTATGAAGCTTGGCGCAAATCATCCCATGGGTCCCCTGGAGCTGGGCGATTATGTAGGACTTGATATCTGCCTTGCTATCATGGATGTTCTCTACAACGAGACCAAGGACAGCAAGTACAGAGCATGCCCTCTTATCCGTAAGATGGTACGCGGCGGAAATCTTGGCGTAAAGAGCGGCAAGGGCTTCTATGTGAGACCAAGGACAGCAAGTACAGAGCATGCCCTCTTATCCGTAAGATGGTACGCGGCGGAAATCTTGGCGTAAAGAGCGGCAAGGGCTTCTATGTCTACAATGCTGACAGGACCAAGACTCCCGTTGACCAGTTATGATATTAAGGCATTAGCCTTTAAAATATATTTACGAAAGGATTGATAAGTCATGGATTTTACATTAAGCAAAGAACATGAAATGGCGAGAACACTCTTCCGTGATTTCGCCCAGAACGAAGTAAAGCCTCTGGCTCAGGAGGTTGATGAGGAAGAGCGTTTCCCCAGAGAGACCGTTGAGAAGATGGCACGTTATGGATTCCTTGGTATACCCGTACCCCGCGAGTACGGCGGCCAGGGCGCAGATCCTTTGACCTACGCTATGTGCGTTGAGGAGCTTTCAAAGGTTTGCGGTACCACAGGCGTTATCGTATCCGCACACACTTCACTGTGCGTTGATCCTATTATGACATTCGGTACTGAAGAGCAGAAGCAGAAGTACCTTGTACCCCTTGCAAAGGGCGAGAAGCTGGGTGCATTCGGTCTTACCGAGCCCGGCGCAGGTACTGATGCACAGGGACAGCAGACCAAGGCTGTTCTTGACGGTGACGAGTGGGTTCTGAACGGATCCAAGTGCTTCATCACCAACGGTAAGGAAGCTGACGTTTACGTTATCTTCGCTGTTACCGGAAAGATCGAGAAGAGGGGCAAGATGATGAAGGAGATCTCTGCATTCATCGTAGAGAAAGGCACCCCCGGCTTCACCTTCGGTACAAAAGAGAATAAGATGGGTATCCGCGGATCATCCACTTATGAGCTGATCTTCACCGACTGCCGTATCCCCAAGGAGAACCTTCTTGGACAGCAGGGCAAGGGCTTCAACATCGCTATGCACACCCTTGACGGCGGACGTATCGGTATAGCTGCACAGGCTCTGGGCCTTGCAGAGGGCGCTCTTGAGACCACCATCAACTATGTTAAGGAGCGTAAGCAGTTCGGTAAGGCTATCGGTGCTTTCCAGAACACCCAGTTCCAGCTGGCTGATATGGCTACAAAGGTTCAGGCTGCACAGTATCTCGTATATGCCGCAGCTATGAAGAAGGCTGAATATCAGAAGAATCCCAAGGTATCCTATTCTGTAGAAGCGGCTATGGCTAAGCTTTATGCAGCAGAGGTTGCTATGGAAGTGACCACCAAGGCAGTGCAGCTCCACGGCGGTTACGGTTACATCCGTGAGTACGACGTTGAGCGCATGATGCGTGATGCAAAGATAACCGAGATCTACGAAGGTACTTCAGAAGTACAGCGTATGGTCATCTCTGCGAATATACTTAAGTAGGATAGGAGGGTAAGACATTGAAGATAATCGTATGTATCAAGCAGGTTCCCGATACAAAGGGCGGCGTTGAGTTCAATCCCGACGGAACCTTAAACAGAGCAGCAATGCTCACCATAATGAACCCCGATGACAAGGCAGGCCTTGAGGCTGCACTTCGTCTTAAGGATCAGTACGGCGCAGAGGTTACCGTACTTACCATGGGTCTTCCCAAGGCAACAGATGTGCTTCAGGAAGCTATAGCAATGGGCGCTGACAAGGCAGTCCTGGTTACCGACAGAAGACTGGGCGGTGCTGATACCTGGGCTACTTCCACTACCATCGCAGGCGCTATCCGCAATCTTGAGTACGACCTGATCATCACCGGCCGTCAGGCTATCGACGGTGATACCGCTCAGGTTGGTCCCCAGATCGCTGAGCACTTAGGTCTGCCCGTAATATCCTACGCTATGGATATCAAGGTTGACGAGGCAGCTAAGAAGGTTACCGTACAGCGTCAGTATGATGATCGTTATCATGTGATAGAAGCAAAGATGCCCTGCCTTATCACAGCTCTTTCCGAGCTCAACGAGCCCCGTTACATGAGTGTAGGCGGCATTTTTGATGCAGTAAAGGCAGAGATCACCACCTGGGGCCGCGATGACCTTAAGGATGTTGATGATGCAAACATCGGTCTGGCAGGTTCTCCTACCAAGATCGCTAAGGCTTCCGATAAAGTACGTAAGGGCGCAGGTGAGAAGAAGGTATTCGATTCACCCGAAGAGTCCGTAGCTTATATCGTAGAGAAGCTGGACGCAAAACATGTAATCTGACGATAAACAGCCGTATGGCGGCTGCACGAAGGGCATGCTTGCATGACTCTGAGTGCAGACATCAGACGGCAATGACGACATGAGCAAGAAGGCCGGCAGGCCGGATTGCGAATATCGGCATCGATCGCGGGAGCGCAAAGCGCGGAGCGATCGGTGTTTATAGGAAAAACGAAAGGAGCAAAATAAAAAAATGGCATTAGAAGATTACAAGGGCGTATATGTCTTCGCACAGCAGGTAGACAATGAGATAAGCCCCATAGCATTTGAACTGCTGGGCAAGGCCAGAGATCTGGCTGAGCCTTTACAGACCGAAGTTACCGCAGTGCTCATCGGTTCCGGCGTTAAGAGCCTGGCTGACCGTCTTGCTGAGTACGGCGCAGATAAGGTTATCGTTGTTGATGATCCCGAGCTTAAGGATTATCGTACCGAGCCTTATGCACATGCATTGGCATCCGTTATCAATGAGTACAAGCCCGAGATAGTTCTGGTTGGCGCAACCGCTATCGGACGTGACTTAGGTCCTACCGTTTCCGCACGTGTAGCTACCGGTCTTACCGCAGACTGCACACAGCTGGATATCGGTGATTTCCCCTTAAATCCCATTCCGGGCCAGGAAGATAAGCAGAAGCACAATCAGCTGCTTATGACCCGTCCTGCATTCGGCGGCAATACCATTGCAACCATCGCCTGCCCCGATAACCGTCCTCAGATGGCTACAGTTCGTCCCGGCGTTATGCAGAAGATCGATCCCATTGCCGGAAAGAAGGCAGAGGTTATCGAGTACAATCCCGGATTCACACCCAACGACCGCTATGTTACCATCAAAGAGGTTGTTAAGGCTGTATCCGATACCGTTGATATCATGGATGCAAAGATCCTTGTATCCGGCGGCCGTGGCGTAGGCTCACCCGAGAACTTCAAGATCCTTGAGGATCTGGCAGAGGCTCTGGGCGGAACCGTTTCATGCTCACGTGCAGTTGTTGATGCAGGCTGGAAGCCCAAGGATCTGCAGGTTGGTCAGACCGGAAAGACCGTTCGTCCCAACCTTTACTTTGCAATCGGTATCTCCGGTGCTATCCAGCACGTGGCAGGTATGGAAGAGAGCGATATCATCGTAGCTATCAACAAGGATGAGGATGCTCCTATCTTTGATGTAGCTGATTACGGTGTAGTAGGCGATCTTAACAAGATCGTTCCCCAGCTGACCGCAGCTATCAAGGCTGAGAAGGCTAAGAAAGCAGCAGGCTGAGAAAAGCTTAATAAGAGATAATACGAAAGGCGCCTTCCGTTTTGCGGAGGGCGCTTTTTTGCGTGTATGGCAGGCGTGCCGGCAGTTGGTGGTGAATGATCAGCAGAAGGATATAGGGATTTTGAAAATTGAAATAAAACCGATTTTATGTTATGATATTAAGTGGATAAATGTACTTTTCCGGAGGTCATATGAGAAAATTTAAGGGAATGTGGCGCCTTACAGCCATACTTGTACTGGCATTTACTGTGCTGGCGGGATGTGCGGATGATATCACAGATTATATGCCGTCAGATGATGAAATATCTATGTGGGAGGAAACCGGCGGAGATTTTAATGACGGTGAGCAGCCTGATGCAGAAGAGGCTGATCCGGAGCGGGAGGAAGATGGGCAGGCCGATATAGGTCCGACGCCAACGCCGGAGCCGGCAGACGAGGCCGGGAATATGCCCGCTGCGGAACCGACAGAAACAGCGGAGGCTTTACCTACAGCTGTTCCGACCGTGGAAGTGACAGAGGCAGAGCCTTCACCGGAGGCAATACCCACTGAGGCAGCCATCGCAGAGGATGGCGAGTATACTTCCAAGAAAGATGTGGCGCTTTATATACATACTTACGGAAAGCTGCCGGGAAACTTTATCACTAAGAAAGACGCCCAGGCTCTGGGCTGGAACGGCGGCAGCCTTGAACCCTACGCGCCGGGCAAGAGTATAGGCGGTGACCGCTTCGGTAACTATGAAGGCTTGCTGCCCGACGGCAGATATAAAGAGTGTGATATAGACACAAAGGGAAAGAAGAGCCGCGGCTCAAAGCGCATCGTATTTGACGATAAGGGAAATATTTATTATACGGGCGATCATTACGAAAGCTTTACGCAGTTATACTGATTCAGAACCCTACGTCATCCTGAGCGCGGAGCCGCAGCTTGAGCTTAGCGACCTCAGGAAGCGAAAAAGTGAAGCAGGAAATCTATGATTTCCGAAGCTGAACTTTCCTGCTTGGGGATCTTGACAGAACTACCGGTACCATAGAATGACAGGCTTTAGTTTTGTCTAAGCCTTAGATCATTCAAGATCCTTCGGGCTAAAGCCCTCAGGATGATCCGAAATCACAGTCAAAAGAATTACGGGAAACCTAAACTACGGAGGTTATAATGAAAGAATTAACACTTGATATAGATAATGTATGCGGCGCAGATGAATTCTACGATCTGCTGGGTAAGCATATCAATCTGCCCGCATACTTCGGAAGAAATCTGGATGCATTGTATGATGTGCTTACGGAGGAGCCGGGGGGGATAAGGATCACCCTGGTAAATACCGATGTGATGGAAGCAATGGCGCCCAAGTTTTTGCGCAAGTTAAAGCGTATGCTGGAGGATGTTGCGGATGAATGAGTTTATGCGGGAGGCCAGTGAGCTCGCGGCGGAAAATCTTACAGCCAACAGCGGTGGACCTTTCGGGGCTGTTGTGGTAAAGGACGGAAAGATAATAGGGCGCGGCCGCAATCATGTTCTGGAAAACAATGACCCTACCGCGCATGGTGAAATAATGGCTATAAGGGACGCCTGCAGTAATACCGGCAGTTACGACTTAAGCGGCTGCGAGCTGTATACTTCGGCTTATCCCTGCCCTATGTGTATGGCAGCCACGGTTTGGGCGAATATCAAAAAGATATATTACGGCAATACCAGGGAGGATGCGGCACGGATAGGTTTCAGGGACGACTTTCTCTATGATATGATGGGAAAACTCTCTGCAGACGCCGAAGGTGCGGAAAACGTAGAGCTTAAGCAGCTCGATCATGAAGAGACCATTAAAGTGTTCAATGCTTTCGCAGAAAAGGAAGACAGGACTATATATTAGTTTTGGAGGATAAGATTTGGACAAAAACCAAAAGATAATATCTGTATCCGTCATAGTATTATGGGTGTTATATGCGATCGCTACCATTCTGGGAATTGATCTGGCATATAATATCCTTTCGCCGCTGACCGCCTTTCTGGCCCTGCTTCTTATCGCTATCAGCCTAAAGCAGACGGGCAAATACAAGATAGCGGCGTCGCTTATGATGCTGGGCATCAGCTGCTGGGTCATATCGGATATAATACTTTTTGTCTATACTTACATAGATATCGATAATCCGGTCCTGATAGATTTTTCCGATAAACTCTATCTTGCACCAAATTATTTTTTCGGCGCCGGAATGACGGCGTACATGCTGGTGGATTTCAAAAAGAAGGATGCATTCAGGCTTCTGATAGATACTTTCCTGATAGGCGTGAGCTGTTTCATAATCATCAGGAAACTGTATTCCTTCGGATTTGGCATCAATACCTTTGACGGAACATTCGATCTAAGCTCTATCCTGTATCTGATAGCAGTCATGTATGTTCTTACGCTGATGTTTTTGATAATCACCATCAGAGGTGTGTTCAATCATACCCGGGCGGGATATATGATATTTGCCGCATTATCCTTTTATAATGTTTTTGAGATGCGCTATACCTATTATACCGCCGGCGGTCTTGATGCAGAGAGTATATACATAGACATAATCTATATGGCCTGCGTATGTCTGCTGGCTCTGGCTATCGCGGATCCGTCGCTCAAAACAGCCATGGAGACATCCGAGAAGAGGATGAAGGAAGGCAATGATATCAAAAAGTCCATGGGGGCAGGCTGGATATACGGACTTATACTTATACCGCTGGTTATCATCTTTTTCATAGCCGGGATACTGAATGAGACAGAGTTATATATCATGCTGTTTTCGTGCATGGCTTATCTGATCATGTGGAAGACCCAGCAGACAAACGAGCTTACGCAGGAACTGCTGGAAAAGACCCATGATGTTTATCCGCTTCAGGTACCGGTTTCCAGGGAGGATGAAGATATCGACCGGTATGTGGAGGAACTCTACGGGTTTATGGACCGGCTGGAGGAAC
The DNA here is from genome assembly GCA_902787595.1 of uncultured Lachnospiraceae bacterium. The sequence continues at coordinate 203 of CADAHD010000220.1, read as the reverse complement.
TGACCGGCCGGGAGATCACCTGGGATCAGCTGGCGAAGGGCATGAATACAGTCGGCCGTTCCAGATACGAACTGTCCCGTTTCCTGGAATTGAAAAAAAGCATGCCGTACCTGATGAAGGGAACCCACATCCTGGCGGTCATGAATGCGGCAGCTTATTTGCCGGCGGACATCTGGGCAGGTTATATGCATGATCTGAATGCG
>CADAHD010000219.1 GCA_902787595.1 uncultured Lachnospiraceae bacterium | reverse complement strand
TATCAAGTTTGCTTTTCGCTCCGTGGGCAAAGAACGCCCACTCCGAAAGATCAGTCTGCAGAAACAGCTCCGTATCCCCGGCATACCCGTGTTTTGAACAATTTTTCTCATATAACTCCAAAGAACAGATTTAGAGGTAGAAAACCATGTACAAAAATGATATGCTTGAGCTTGCGATGAAGATGCTTGAAAACGATAATATGACGAAGAGAAAAATCATTGAGAGCATCTACGGAAAACCGATCAGTATCTCCTATCAGGAATCCGCCCGGAATTACTACCATATAGTCCCGGCCGTGATCCAGCTTCAGTATGGACTGCCCAAAAGGCTGAACGCTGCCACCGAGGACGCTCTGATCGACAAGATCTTTGACAACTTAAGAGGCAAGTCCGCAAAAGCCACCCTGACCGATGTATATCAGGCATGGATGTCCGAACGGCGTGAAGATGAGGATCTGGCAAAACATACCATCCGCAAAAACGAATGTGACTGGGAAAAGCATTTCAAGCCTTATCCCATCGCCCAGGCTCCTATTGCAGAGATCACGCCTAAAGACCTGAAAGAGCATTTCAAAGAGATAACAAAGGGCAGATGCATGCGACGCAAAGCATTCGCTTATGACCACAATCTTGCTGAAGCCAATATTGCTAAAGGGCTCAGTTCAGACGGTCTGAAGTTCAAAGCTCAGGAAAGTACGGCGGACAAGACTTATACCCTGGAAGAAAGAGAGCAGATATGCGACTATCTTATGATGTCGGGAGATCCGTTGGATCTGGTCATCGTAATGCAGTTCTGCCTTGGCGCAAGGATCGGCGAAGTAAAAGCGCTCTATTGGAGTGACTTTGATCTTCAGCGCATGGAAGTATCGATAAGGCGTGAGTTGGTTGATGATGAGGGTACACTCATTTTAAGGCCGTACACAAAGAATGGCAGAGATGAGGGATGCCGGACCTTACCTGTGACAGAACGGGCTGCAAAAGTGCTTGAAAAGATTTCCAAACCCGAAAACAAGGATTCCTATGTATTTTTGTGGAATGGAAATCCGTTAAGAACACAGACCATTAACAGCCATCTGGAGAGAGCCTGTAAAGCACTTGGGATCCGCTATCTTTCCACCCATAAAATTCGTGCAACCATCATCACAGAGTCAATTGCTGCAGGAATGGATCAGGCATCAGCTATGCGTTTAGCGGGGCATTGTTCTCCTGAAACCATGAGAAACTATGTGAGAGTTGCCAGAGTTAACAGGGATATCAGGGATAAATTCGGGCTTGTCTGTAACTGATCCATGCCTGCTTAACCTTACTTAACCATCCGCAAAGGCATAAGAAAAACCCGAAACACCGTATTCATCGGTATTTCGGGCTTATTCAGCGCAGCTCGTAGCGGAATCGAGCGCAGCTCGTAGCGGAATCGAACCGCTGTTTTCGCCGTGAGAGGGCGACGTCTTAACCGCTTGACCAACGAGCCGTACAACATTGAGTATTCTACTATACCTTCCTAAAAAATGCAAGCATTTTTTTCAAAAAACCTGATTTTTTTATTCATCCTTCAGGATATCCTTAAGTGAATTCTCAACGCTGCTTGCTACATCCTGCATGATATCAACAGAATTCTCCGTTTCCTTTGCCGTCGCTATAAGATCGCCTGCGCTTCCGTTTACGTGCTCCGCTATCTCTACCAGCTTGGAAGACTTCTGCACCAGCTGCTCCACAGTGCTTCGGATATCATCATTATTCTTGTTGCTGTCATCAGCCGCAGCCTTTGCGCTTTCGGCCAGTTTCTTTATCTCCTCTGCCACCACCGCAAAGCCCCTGCCGGCCTCGCCTGCACGCGCCGCTTCTATAGATGCATTTAACGCCAGAAGGTTTGTCTGTGACGAAATGGCAATGACATCCGTGTTATTCTGATCCAGCTTTTTGAGATACTCTCCTATCCTCGACAGCACAGAATTAAGTTCCAACGCAAAGCTGTCTACCTCCGCCATCTGATCGCTTATGCCGGTTGTCGATCTGACATTGCTGCTGCTGGCAGCTCCTATCTGCTTGATGGAGTCTCTCAGTGTTTCAAAATTCTCGCTTATCTCATCGGCCAGTATAACCTTCTTCTGCCTCATCTCTTCGTGTGCGCGCTTCACTTCCTCGGTCAGTGCCATAGCACGATCTTTTTCCTCATACGCACGGTCTTTGATAAAGTGAACGCAGTTATGATGGTGATTAAATCCGTTATATATGGCTATCGCCATCTGACGGCAGGAATCATAACCGCAGCAGCCGCAGTCGATCGACTGTTTTTCACGCGTATCCTTGTTCATCTTTTTATAGATCTCCTGGATCTCTTTTTCTCCCGGGATCTTGTAGGCGCATTCCCTGCTCCTGTCGGTATATTTTCTGATAAAGTCATTCAGCTTTAATCCTTCAAACTGCTTATTCAAAGCTGCCATGCGCTTTTCGGGCGGTATATTCCTGCCCCAGGCCGACTTTTTAGATTCATTCTTGCTGGATTTTTTGATGCGCTGTATGGCCATGAATACATCTTCGTTCATGCTCTCCCGCACATCGGTCCCGGTTCCGTAGAGGCAGCCGTTTGTACAATTCAGCGCATCTAAAAAAAGATACGGCGTATTTCCCGATCTGATACGGTCCTTATTCCGCTGCAGATACTCATACATATGATGCTCGCCTTCCATCTGGCGGATAAAGACGTCCTCGCCCAGCAGCCAGTAAACATTTTCCTTAAGTCCGCCCGGCATGGGATAGATGGACCCAAGGCCGTATTCTATCTCGTCCTTAAACGGAGCGGCTCCGCTCACAGGATGCTCTTTAAGATACTTAACCAGATGTGAAAAGGTAAGATTATAGGACACATATCCATGATTATTGGGATCGTCGATCTCGTTCTTTTTGGCTATGCACGGACTGATAAAGGCCAGTTTATCGCCCAGGTTCATATACTTCTTTGCATAGATCGCCGCGCACATCATTGGCGACTGTACAGGCATAAGCTTGGGAAGAAGCTCCGGCGCATATCTCTCTATATATCCCACAACAGCAGGACAGGGCTGCGAAATGCCTCCGTAATAATTATTTTCTGTGATATATTTTATATATGCCCAGGTGGTTATATCCGCGCCAAAAGATACGCTTATAAAACGGTTCACTCCCATTTTCTTAAGCATTCCCAGATACTTCTCATACTCATTCGGATAATTTGCCAGAAAGGCAGGCGCTATAAGAACGGATATCTTTGCCCCCTTCTTCAGATCCTCAAAGAAACGGTCTACATCATCTACATACTCTCGCGCGCCGAGCGCGACGCAGGCGCCGCAGGCAATGCATTTGGCAGGATCGACATCGATCACATTTCCTCTACCCCTTTCTGCGGCTACATTGGCTCCCATGCTGCTGCATACTTTTATACAACGGTTACAGCCTATACAGTTATCATTGGTTTTTACCAGTCCCATATCATGCCTCCGTTCATAACCGGGATAATCTGTCATACCCGTAACTATCTTTTTATAATATCTTTTTATAATATCATTTTTTCAACTGTTCCTCAACTGTTCTGGGCCATTTGCAGTCTGTAATATATGCCCTTCTGTTCCATCAGCTCTTCATGAGATCCTATCTCAGCTATATGATGCCTGTCTATTACCATTATCCTGTCAGCATTCTTGAGCGTGGAAAGCCTGTGCGCTATCGCAAAAGTTGTTTTCCCGTTCGTAAGTCGTGCAAGAGCTTTCTGTATCATGTATTCGCTTTCCGTATCAAGACTGGCTGTAGCTTCATCCAGAATAAGCAGTCCCGGATCGTTCAGCAGCGCCCTTGCAATGGCTATACGCTGCCTTTCTCCGCCGGAAAGGGAATATCCCTTTTCTCCGACATAGGTATTATACCCGTTGGGCGTATCGCTTATGAAATCATGCGCGTTAGCCAGCTTGGCTGCATGTATCACTTCTTCATATGTGGCGTCAGGTTTTGAAAAACGGATATTATCCAGTATGGTCCCCGAAAACAGGAAGGTTTCCTGCAGCACTACTCCTATCTGCGAATGATAGGATTTACCGCTTATATTCTTTATATCCTTTCCGTCAACCAGCAGCCTTCCGTCATCGACTTCATAAAGTCCCATCAGCAGATTTATCAGGGTTGACTTGCCTGCGCCGGATGCTCCCACTATGCCTATCATCTCCCCGGGATTAACTGTCAGATCGATATCTTCTATAACAGGCTGATATGATTTATACCCAAAAGTTGCGTGCTCAAAAGTGATCTCTCCCTTTATCTTTATATCCTCGAGCGCAGCCTCATCCTGCTGTGTCACTTCCTGTCCCAGTATGTCGTTAACTCTGTCAAGGCAGGCCGAAAGCTGCGCCAGCTGCAGAGGCAGACGGTTCATCCACGAAATATACTGAAACAGAAGCTGCGTATATGTCACAAACTGGTACAGCTCACCGGGCGACATTTCACCCGCCAGCACATCCTTTCCTCCGAACAGGACCACCGCCAGCACTCCAAGTCCCATAATGAGCTGCATCACAGGCGAGAACACAGCCCAGAAAGTCTCGTTGCGCCTGTTTATCCTGGCGTATTCGTCGGAGAGCCGCTTGAACCTTTCGGCTTCTGTCTTTTCCTTCCCATAGGTCTTTACGACGCGCATTCCCGAAAGCACATCCTGAAGGTCGCTGGACACATCATCATTTTTGCGAAACTGCATGCGGAATATCCTGCTGACTGTCTTGCGAAAGAGCACGGTAATGAATACCGCCACCGGCACAAACAGGAAAGTGATCAGCGAAAGTCTCAGATTCAGGGCCATCATAAAGATCACATCCCAGATAAAGATGAATAATACCGCAAAAAGATTGCAGAATACATCCTCCATGAACATGCGTATGTACATCGTATCCGATGTGATCCTGTTGAGCAGTTCGCCCGGACGCCTGTCATTAATGAAACTGATGGGCAGTTCCTGATATTTCCTGAAAAGCTTTGTCCTCAGATCCGCAGATATCTTAGCTCCCAGCTTTGCGGAAGCGTTGCTCTTGAGTATGTTGACGATAACGATGCCCACGCTCAGGGAAAACATCATTGCAAGGAAAGCCAGGGCTTTCTTCATGCCCCCGTCTCCCTTCAGCACATCATTTATCAGATGCTTTTGAAGTTCGGGATTTAAAAGCGTTGTGACCGCGGCAAGTATCATCAGGATAAAAATGCCAAAGAAGTCCTTTTTATACGGTCCTGCCATTCTGAGGAAGTTTCTGAAAAATCCTCCCTCTTTTGAACATCTGGGGCAGTTTTGAGTACCCTGCATGGCGCAGCCGCATTTGGGGCAGGTAGTCTCGTATTCCCTGCTCTCCACTTCCTCGTCGCGCCCGGAAATAAGTATATTTATACCTCTGGCTATATAAGCATAACGCGTAAGATGTTTTGCCGAATAATGTACGATAATCTTATCCGCGCCCTTATGCCTGAGTATCAGCAGTCCGCCGCCTATGCGCGGCTCCGCCTTGGCCATCGCACAGTCGCTTATCTCATAGACAGCCGCAGCTCCGCCCCCGCTATAGACTATGATCTTCTTTGTGGTCACCAGCAGATACGAGTCCTGCACATAATTCCCCTCGAGATCAATATCAAAAGGCACCGCATAGTATATGCGCTCACCTTCGGACAGCTGTATGGAATTTTTGATATTATCGGGTATATTGTAATATAAGATCATTCTGCTATAACCTTTTCTCTTAAAGCTTACCGGCTTTCATCCCCTGTGCGCAGCTACTCTTTACAGGAACAGATCCAGTTTGCGGCGCTCTTTCATTGTAAGCGCATTTACATCCCTTATCTCAAAACGGTTTTCATCAAGGTCCGAGATGATCAGACGGTCATCCGAAAGCTTGGTCACCGCATTTGACGCCATATTGATGGCAAACTTGCATTCCCCTTTATCGGTAAGCACATGGAAATATGCATAGCCGTACTCATCCTTGATATTGTAGATCTTTTTGATCACAGGCGTGAAGTAGTTAAGAGCCAGCTGCTGCCGTATTATCTCCTGGACTTCCTGCGGCATTGCGGAAAGATCCTCTATTATGCCTATCTCCCTTGCTCTTTCGTCACCTTCCCGCACCGAAAGATATCTGTCCGCATCGGTAAAGGGAAAGAGCCTTACGATCTTCACGCTCTTATAAAGCTGCCCCTTGCAGTTAAGGTTCACAAAGCCGCCTTCCGTTTTTTCGAATTTATCCTGCGGGCTTATGTAATACAGTTCGGTCATACGCTCGGCTTCTTTCTCGTAATGGTCGAGCTCGTTTTCATTTATATCCATCTGATCCATATCGATCTCCTCTCCCTGCGTTTCGCTGCGCCGGCTCTGCAGGCGCGACAGCTTATGATAGATCCCGTCCTCCATACGGTCCAGTTCTTCGGCGCTTCCTTCTTCCGCTATGCGTCCTTTTTCTATAACTATCAGTCTTTTGGCGTCGCGGAGAGTCGAAAGCCTGTGCGCAATTGACAGGGTCGTTCTCCCCTTCGCCAGAAACGTCAGCGAACGCTGTATGGCTTTCTCCGTAGCCGTATCAACGCTGGCTGTGGCTTCATCCAGTATCAGTATTGCCGGATCCGCCATAACGGCGCGCGCAATGGAAATACGCTGCTTTTCCCCTCCGGAAAGATCCTTGCCCGACGCTCCTATAACGGTATCGTATGCATCCGGCATTTTGGAAATGAAATCATGGGCGCTGGCCAGCTTGGCTGCGCGCACTATCTCTGCGCTGCCTGCTCCCTCCCTGCCGTAAGCAATGTTCATGGCTACACTTCCCATAAATACATATGTATCCTGGGATACCATAGCCACATTGCGGCGCAGATCCGAAAGCGACAGTTCCTTTATATCCACGCCGTCTATTCTTATCGTTCCTTCCTGCACGTCATAAAGCCTGGAGATAACGTTTACGAGCGTGGACTTGCCCGCTCCGGAACGTCCCACTATACCCAGCATCTCTCCGGGTTCCACTTTTAAACTGATGTTCTTTAAAACAGCTTTGCTCTTTGAATAACCAAAGCTTACATTCTCCAATTCGATCCTGCCTTGAGGCTGCTTTAAGCTTACCGGATGTTCACTCTCTTTGATGTCCGGTATCGAATCGATTATCTCAAACAATCTCTGAGAGGCGTTGATGCTGTCGGACCACATACGGAAAACCCTTGAGAAAAAGTTCATGGGGCCGTTGAGCTGAGCTACATACCCTACAAAGGTTAGCAGCACGCCCAGCTCTATCTGCCGGGTTTTAAGCACAAAGAAAATACCTATGATCCATATCCAGATACCGGATACTTCCTGCACCAGATTATAAAGTATGGTAAAGCGGTTGCGGAGTTTTACGATATCCACCTCTGCTTCCTTAAGCTTTTTATTTGGCTTTTCAAATCTCTCTATTTCCGCATCCTGCTGCCCAAAAGCCTTTACCACACGGGCGCCCGTAAGATTATCGTTTGCCTTGCCGCTGACAGATTTTTCCGCGCGGTGCCTTTTGCCGGAAAGAGTCCATAATCCGGGTCTCAGCTTTACCGTCATAAAAACCAGAAACGGAAGCAATATGCATGCCACCAGCGCCATCTGCCAGTTAAGCCGATACATTACCACAAAGGTGATGATTATCGTGAGCCCCTGTATGAAAACCGAGGGCAGGCCGTCCAGAAAGAATACCACAAAGGTGATGATTATCGTGAGCCCCTGTATGAAAACCGAGGGCAGGCCGTCCAGAAAGAAATCCGTCACGCGCCCGGCGTCGCTTATAACTCTGGTCATCAGGCCGCCTGTCTGCTTGCTGGTAAAGAAATTCAGCGACAGCCTGCTCATTGCAGAGAACACATCGCTCTTTATATCCCTGACGGTAGATGTTGCCACTCTGGCCATCAGCGACATCTGTACGGCATCCGTCAGATGCGTTATCACACGGCAGCCCAGCATCATGATCACCAGTATCGTCAAAGCCAGCACATACTGCCCGCCCAATCCGTATTGAGCC
>CADAHD010000218.1 GCA_902787595.1 uncultured Lachnospiraceae bacterium | reverse complement strand
CAGATCTATCATCCTGCTGATATAGTCTCCGGGCCTGCGGACATTTATCATGCCGGCAGCAGTCACATGAAAGAAAGCCACACTCTTTCCCGTGGACGGCTTATCCATCACCGCCTCGGTCATCCTGCGCTGCGCATCATAATATGCATCTGCTTCGGACTGTTTATCAAATAATACACCATAAAGCCTGATCCATTCAAGTCTGCCCAACGGATGCGGTTCATAACTGGACATCTCGACCATTACAGGTATTCCCAGTTCTTCTATCTTTTCCTTTACCGCAGGCTCATGATAGATCATGGTATTCTCTATAGCCAGATCACAGCCCATGCTTAAGATCGTCTCATAATCGGGCGCCCTGTATTTTCCCACATATAGCATGCTTCCGCGATCTATGGCTTCCTTTGCCTCGTCCACATACCAGCCGTTTGCGTCCGTCGAGCACATTCTGATATTATCCAGCGCTCCTGCGGCGCGAACCAGATCCATGGCAGAGGTAGATGCCAGATATACATTATGAGGTGTGTTTTTTAATACCGTTATATTATCCGGCAGCGCAGCGGGAGGCTCTTCACCGGAAGACATAAGCAGATAATTTCCGCCGCCACAGATACTGATGAGCTTATTATCGCCGTATAAGCTGATCCTAAACATCTTAGCATACTCCAGCTCTATCTCCCCTGTTTTAGTCAGTCCCGGAATATCAACTTCATCAAAAACAGCTGAGGAAGCATCAAATCCTTCTTCCTCCTCAGCAGATATATCATCTTTTTCCCAGTATATGACATATTCGATCTCGTGCGGAGTGCTCATAGCCGTAGTATCTGCAATGATCTTCAAAGGCTCGTCGATACTCTTTACCGGCACGGTAAAGCTTGACTCTTCTCCCGGTGTCTCGTTATCGTAACGCACTCCATCCACTATCATATAATCATAATTCTTACTGTTCCAGACCAGTACGGCATTCATATCTCCCCCGGATACATTGACCGTTACAGGCGATTTGATATATGCCTTCCCGGAGCCGCCCTCCAGTCTGATATCAAGCGATAAGCTTCCGTCCTTAAGCTTTGTATCCGCAGCTGTTGTCCCCGGCAAAGCCGAGCCGGCCGCATCGCCGGAGACTCCCTCATAAGAACTAACCCCCCGTGACTCACAGGAGGTTAGCATGAATAAACATATTAAGCTTAAAAGTATAAATCTTCTCATACAGGACTGGAAACTATCACCTTATGATCGTACCACTTGCCTTTGGTTCCGATAAGCGCCAGATCAAATTCCTTATCAAGATAAGGAACAGGGATATCAAAACCGTTTACTTCATCGGTGGTACCGTCGCTGTACTTTACGGTATCAACAGTAGGATTGAGCAGTACCGCTCCTGCCTTCTGCGCATCATCTGCGGTTCCGGGGAACAGATTTACTATACTCTTTGATACCAGGCTGATATGGATGCTCATCTTGCCATCTTTTACTGTAAGCTCTCCCATATCCTTAAGTTCCTCGTTCACCTTAAACATGGAGCTGTCAGTAGTGAACTTTACCTGATATTTTCCATCCTCTAAAACATTGGACTTTGCAACCACTCCGGATTCCCTGATAGCTGCTGCAGTATGCTCCACATAAAGCTGCTGTACTGCTTCGATACGGCCAAGACCTTCTATCTGGCAGGAAATGCTTTCAAAAGAACCGTCAGCTGCAAACATGCTGAGCCATGAATCTTCCTCCGATCCGGCCATATCATTGTTTGCATGGTCACCCGCAACTACCATAAGAGGTCTTAAGACAACACTGGTATAACCGGCTTCCTTAACTGCCTCAATGATATTCTCGCATGCAGTCTCTTCGGGCTCACCCTCAACAGTTCCCACAAACACGTTCTTATATCCCAGCTTATCCATCTGCGTTGCCATCTGTGAATAGCTTACTTTTGCTGTGTGCGCGGTTCCATGTCCCATGAATACGAATGCCACACCTGCTTCATCAGCAGCATCCAGTGAATCATATTTCGTCTTTGATACTGCATCTGCTACAAGCGCTTCGGCTACAGCTTTCTTATCAGCATTGATCACGGTAGCATCCGATCCAACTTCACCCAGAAGAGGTTCGGCAACCACTACCTGCTCAAATTTATCCGAATAAGCTTCAACTGCAGCTATGATCTCATCATACTCTGCCCCGTGCATTAAGTGGGTAGGCTGGATGATAAGGTTCTTTACGCCGTTTGAAACGGCACGGTCAAGCGCCTGATCCATATTATCGATCTTCTCATTATCCCTTGCCTGTATGTGGTTGATGATGATCTGGGCCGTGAATGCCCTTCTTACGTCCCAGCCGGGATTAGCTGCTGCGATAGCCTTTTCAACCGAACTGATATCCTCTGCGCGGCTGTCATTAAATGAAGTACCAAAGCTTACTACCAGTATCTCGTTCTCACCGATACCATCTGCATTAAGGGGATCATCCTTTGATGCATCACCGGTATCACGGCCGAAATAATCGGGATCGGCATCCTCACCCTCTACCAGTTCCTTCTGCGCATCGCTGAGAGCATCCCATGCAGCCTTTGCAGCCGCACACTGCTCATCGGTCTTGTCTGTACGCTCCTGAACATAGATCGCATCGATCAGATCCGCTACCTCTGCTGCCCTTTCCTCATCACTTACTTCAGGTTCGGCAGGCTCTGCTTCCGGAGTGGGAGTATCTTCCGCTTCAGGCGTGGGTGCCTCGGTAGGTGTCTCTGCCTGCGCGCCTGAGGTATCACCCCCCTGTGATGTACAGCCTGAGAGCGAAAGCACCACTGCAGCGCCTACGCCCAATAACTTTGCTACAAAACTCTTCTTCATTTTTTTCTCCTCCTTAATAACCGTTAACCCGCATAAAATCCTTCGCTTCGCTCAGGATGACATATGTACTCTTCGCTCAGGATGTCATGCGAAAGCTTCGCTCCGGATGACATATGTACTCTTCACTCAGGATGACATGCAGGTAATAAAAAAACTCACTTAAGTATTTAAGTGAGTAATTTCCATACAAAAACAATGAAACTCAAAAGCCGGCCTTTGGCAGCTTTATGTTCCATTCATTAACGTACGACCAATTACTCGTGGCCCCGAAATCTCTTTCGTGTACCGGCATAACGGCAGGTCTCCTGGCTTTGGCATCATCGCGCATTGAACGCCTTCCCGGTCTCCCAGTGACTGCAGCACTGTCATGCTGCCTGTCCATGCACTCCGCTTACACAGTGACGAGTTCGCACAGGCCTCTCACCTGTTTCCCTTTTAACCCTCGTAATGACTATCAGTCAGTACTCCGGCACCGCCAGCCATATATTCTTTTTACAGCCTTTTACAGCTTCCTACTTATCTCTCCAGGTAATACGTCCTTTAGAGAGATCATACGGGGAAAGCTCCATAGTAACCTTATCCCCCGGAAGGATCTTTATGAAGTTCTGACGAAGCTTGCCGCTTATATGCGCAAGAACTTCATGGCCGTTTTCAAGCTGCACCTTAAACATGGTATTGGGCAGCTTTTCCGTTACGGTTCCCTCGATCTCAATAACATCTGCTTTAGACATTATCCTCCTCCTTGGTGTTTTGCAAAACTTTTTTATACTCCCTGATCATCTTCATGACCGTTATATCATCCGGCATTACATCAGCATCTGTTTTCTCATATCCGTTTACAAGTAATGCCAGATGTTTTTTATTCTTCTTTTTGGGTCTGTCTGCTTTCCTGTACTTTCCGTCGCACAGATATGCATATCTCTCATCTTCGGAAAGCACCGCAGTCGATACCTGATAGAGGAGAGGCTGGAACAGATGAAAGTTGTGGCGGTCGATGATAGTGACATCCACATCCTCCTTCGCAAACTGCTTGGCGAGTGCAACGCCGCCAAAACCAGCCCCGACGATTACGATACGTTTTCTCTCTGCCATGATAATTCCTCCCAATCACATATACCCTTATCAAAAGCCATAATACCATAATGCATGAATACAACCTAGTGAAAAAAATCACTTTGATTAAGTGACTCCTACTATACCACTTTCCAAAAGTTTAGCAAGAGGAATTTTACACTTTTCAGATAATTTATTTATCTTTATAGTTTTGCTGTATCTCTTTCCATTATTGTGTTATTATGTAACGGCTTTCTCCTCTCCGGCAGATATAGCTGTCATATCCCGCACAGAAAAAGGCAGGGGATTCTCCCCTGCCTGAAAGCAGTAAAAACGCCTGCCTGTACTCAATACCGTTTCCGCTTCGTCGAGGAAGGAAACCCGAGATGCTCGCGGTACTTCATGACCGTGCGCCGGGAAAGCGTCATGCCGCGCGCCTCCAGCTGCGTGCAGATCTTCTGGTCCGAAAGCGGATGGTGCGGATCCTCGCCGCGAATCATTTCCCCGATGGCCGTCTTTGCCTGTGAAGCAATGAAGTCCCCA
>CADAHD010000217.1 GCA_902787595.1 uncultured Lachnospiraceae bacterium | reverse complement strand
ATGTTATAGATACATCATTACCGCACAGGACTATCCGTCCTTCACCTGCAGATATATTCTTTTTAAAATCTCTTAAGATTACCTGACCTGTACGTTAACGGTATAATTAAGACCGTCAACCTCGGCAGATACAGGGATAATCTGTCCTATGAGCGCCGATCCCCTGTCTGCAGAAACAGATACCTTAACCCGGTCTTTTCGGCCACTCGCTACGCCTTCTATCTTAAGCTCCGGTTCATCGCAGCTCCAATTGACGTCTGTATATCTGCTGACATTTTTTAAAACGAGTACCTTGGATCTTCCCGCCTTCAGGGGCACGTTCTTTTCGCCGTTGGCGAATCTGGGCGTCTTTCTCCATATACGGGCACTGAGCTTTGTATCATAGCCGTACGCTGTGATAGTGCAGATCAGTTTTATCTTCTGCTTATTCTTTGCGCCTGCGGTGATGATACCCGTCTGACTATCTATGGTTGCCGCATCCGACTGTTTACCCGCTATGGTCCATTTGACCGAACTCAGTTCCGGCACGCCACTCAAATACTGTCCTGCATCTATCTGCTGCCCTTCATAGGTAAGATCTATATCTTTAAGCGATAATACCGGCTGCGTGATATGTATAAGCAGCCTGCATTCGGCCCGGTATTTATCACCGCTTTTTGAATAAGCGGTCACGGTCACATCCCCGGCCTTTCTGGCTGTTATGATCCCTTTCCTGCTTATCGATGCGGTCTTATTACCATCAAGCTTAAATCTGACCAGACCGACCTCTTCATTGTAGAGCTCCTTCATCATCGCAGCCGCATCAAGCTTTCCCTTAACCGGGATCTGCGGCTCAAACTTAAGCAGTTTTAACTGTTTTCCAAAAAGTTCCTGATCCTCATGGCTTTTATGAAAACCGTCTTTGGTCTTTATGACTATCTTTGCTATATCGCTTTCATTTGCCGCTATCTCTATGCTCCTGCGTTCGGGCCTGGTGGTCTGCGCTTCCGCCAGTTTCCTGTCTTCATTATCATAAGCGGTAACGGTATATGAATATATAGGCGCATATGTTGCCGGTACCTCCCAGCTTACGATCGTCTTTTTTCCCTGCGCTTTAATGTTTATGCCGCTGACTCCGCCTTCCGGAAAAGCAGGCTTTTCAGGCTGGTCTATTGACAGCGTCAGGTTATAGGGCATCTTCGCATCATAAGCAGCCTGATCGGCTACCGTCTCTCCTGCCTTTCCCCAAAAAGATTCCCCGTCAGAGCCGAATTCGTGGGTCCCGGCGGTATTAAAGCCCCAGGAGGCCGGATCGTAACTTATCCTCGCTTCATCAAATGAATGCCATTTGTTCTGCTTATCTTCATAGGCATACAGATTCTTAAGCTTAAAGCTGCGCTTTTGCATGGGGTTCTGCACGCTGTAGTTTTCCTGAAACATGCTCATGCCGCCCATAAGAGCGGATTTTTTGAGCTTTGTATCATAATAGGATATCAGCGTCCATTTGCCGCTCTCTATATCCTCAAACCATTCTCCTACAAAAGTGGTTCCCGTTGCGCTGTCATCCCAGGCGAGCAGCATCAGGCGGTACCACTTATCAGTCTGCCATGCATAGGGTCCGATATAGTGCGTTCCTTCGCCCTCACCTCCGAACCTGTCATCATTTCCGGAAGGATATATCCTGGAAGCGGAGATTTTCTTGCCGTTTTTCTCACCTTCCCAGAAGGAGATAATGGCCATCCTGCCGTCTATGTTGTTCTGAAGTCCGCAATAAGCTCCAAAGCCGCCCTTCATCTGCCAGTTGCATAAGGCCCAATAAGTGCATTCCGGTGTCTGCGTCCCGCAGAAATCAATAAGATATGTACTGTATTCACAATTGCTGCCGCTTTGTATCGGATCCACATATATATTATGAGCCATATATGTGTTTACATCAGTATTCTCTTCCCCGCCTTCATCATCTGTGGCATAGGATCTTATCGTGAATGCATCGAGCAAAACAAGGGCTGCCAGCAGCAGCACGACCCTTATGATAAAATTCTTTTTTACGGAACAAGCCATTATCGATCTTCCTCTCCGCTCAGAAGGCTGTACATGCACGCATCGATCTGTGACTGTGTTTCGGCGATATCTTCGCTGTTATCAATGATACGCCTGCAGTATTTGCGGAATTCTATATCACTTTTCTGCCTGCGCATAATACTCAGCGACTTTTCCCTGGTATAGCCGCGGCTTTCTTCAAGGCGCTTAAACCTTACCGCTTCATCCGCATATATATACCACAGCTCATCCAATATGTTATCATAGCCTTCTTCGATGAGCAATGCCGCTTCCACCACAAACAAGCTGCAGCCCTCAGTTTCTTTCTCCGATATCTGCCGCAGTATCTCTTCCTTTACCGCAGGGTGTATGATGGCATTTGCCTTTTTAAGGGCTTCCTCATCGGAAAAGATCAGATTTGAAAAAGCTTTCTTGTCCAGGCTGCCGTCCTGCGCGATAATAGCTTCGCCGAATTCCTGCTTTAACGCGTCATATACCTTTTCTCCGGGTTCTTCGAGCTGTTTTGCCAGCTCATCCGCAACTATGATATAAGCTCCGTATTTTTCCTCCAGATATTTAAGCACTGCGCTTTTTCCGGCGCCCACTCCGCCGGTTATGCCTATTTTTTTCATTTTTCCTCCTGACTCAAGAATAAGTTTATCGTATTATTTGGCTTCGTACCAGTCGCTGCCTGTATGGGCATCCACCTCCAGCGCAACCGGCAGGTCTGCCGCGCCTTTCATTTCCTCACGCAGTATAGCCAGCACCTGTTCTTCCTCTTCTTTGTATGTTTCTATCAGCAATTCATCATGAATCTGCAAAAGAAGCCTTGACTTAAGCCCTTCTTTTATAAGTCTGTCATATACCCTTATCATCGCTATCTTCATTATGTCGGCTGCCGTCCCCTGTATGGGTGCATTCATGGCAACGCGTTCGCCAAACTGCCTTTGCATAAAGTTTGAATTCTTTAATTCCGGTATAGGGCGTCTTCTGCCGAAAAGAGTAAGTGAATATCCCGTACTCTTAGCATCGGCTTTCATCTTTTCAAGGAAGTCTTTGATGCCCGGATAAGTTGCAAAATACTGCTCAATATATTCTTTAGCCTCGCTTCTGCTAATGGAAAGATCCTGGCTTAAACCGAATGAGGATATTCCATAAACTATACCGAAATTAACGGCTTTGGCATTTCTTCTCTGAATATCAGTAACCTCTTCAAAAGGGACATTGAACACCTTTGCCGCCGTTATGCGGTGTATGTCCTTTCCTTCCCTGTATGCTTCTATAAGGCTGCTGTCGCCGGCCATGGAGGCCAGTATGCGCAGCTCTATCTGTGAATAATCCGCATCTGCAAAAACGCAGCCCTCCCTCGGCGTAAACACCTTTCTGATGCGCCTGCCCAACTCGGTGCGCATAGGTATGTTCTGCAGATTGGGATCCGTGGAGCTTAAGCGCCCGGTAGCCGTTATGGTCTGATTAAACTTGGTATGGATGCGGCCATCCGATGCAATATATTCAGACAGCGCATCTGCATAAGTTGATTTAAGCTTTGTGTAAGTACGATATTCTATAATATCCCTGGCAAAAGGCACATCCTCTGCCAGCTTTTCCAATACATCAGCCGAAGTCGAATAACCTGTTTTGGTCTTCTTTCCGCCCGGCAGTCCCATCTTTTCAAACAGTATCACGGCCAGCTGTTTGGGGGAATTGATATTGAACTGTTCCCCGGCCTGCTCATAGATCTTCTGCTCCAGTTCATTGATCTTGCCGCTCAAAGCCTGCCCGTATTCTTTAAGCGCTCCGGCATCAGCCTGTATGCCTTCCTGCTCCATACGATATAAAACATAGGACACAGGCATCTCGATATCCCGGTATAATTTATCCATCCCCTGCACGCTCAGTTCATTCATAAGCGTCTCTTTAAGCTCCGAAAGCTGCATTACCTCTGCTGCGGCATATTTACCGAATGCTTCCCTGTCGGCAGCTGCTTCTTCAACAGATTTTTTCCCGAAAGCCTGCTCGTACGAAGGTATAAGCGCATCGGCAAACTGCTTAGCCGCCGCGTCTATGCTCCAGTCATTTTTCAAAGGATTTATAAGGTATGCCGCTATCTGCAGATCATATATATTCGACGACGCCTTTATGCTGTCAAACTCTTTTCCGTAACTGTATGCACTTTCTTCTTTAGGCTCTGACAGATAATCCTCAAAGCTGAATTGTTCCTCATTCTTTTTGCTGCACAGTCTGTTTTCGACTATGCTTCCGAATAAAGCAGAATATAGTTTTTTACTCTCAAATGTAACTATGGCTGTCCCTGCTTCATATATCTTCTTTAGCAGCCCGGCAATATCAGCTGCTTCCGGCATAATGATATATGCGCAGTCATCAGCTGTATCCATCGCCAGAATGCTCTGCGCGCCGTTGACCG
>CADAHD010000216.1 GCA_902787595.1 uncultured Lachnospiraceae bacterium | reverse complement strand
GTTTCTTCTTTCTTCTCTTCCTTAGTTTCTTCTTTCTTCTCTTCCTTAGTTTCTTCTTTCTTCTCTTCCTTAACTTCTTCTTTCTTCTCTTCTTTAACTTCTTCCTTCTCCTCTTCTTTAACCCACTCATGCTCCGCTATAGTCTCGGTTTCAATCTGAACCTTTGGATTTGGAATATAAACACGCTGGGTTACACCTTCAATGTCCCCTCCCTCGTCAGCAATACGCTTACCTACGACCAGTCCTTTAGTGAGCGCCGGATGAGCGGCATTCTCAGTTATCTCTTCTTTAAGACTGAATCCGTTTTGCTCGCTATATTCAAGATTAGAATACTCTGCCTTAAGTTCCTCGGGCTTTTTCATATCCGAAAGCCAGATCATCTCCATGGTATGCCCTAATTTTTCCATCTGGTCGATAAAATGATCAATGGTTGTCGTGTGTATCTTATTTGCATCAGTCCGGTTAAGCGAATCCATATACTCTATAGTGTTACCCTTAATACCGGTAATGGTTGTAAAATGTCCGCCCCCCACATAACATTCACCTAAAGAAATCACATTTCCCGAAGAAAGTGCCTCATTTATCTTATCCATCATTGTGGCTTTTATATTATGTTTTATAACTTCAATCTCAGCTGCTTTTCTATTTACAGGCATATTGAAGGTTACCTGATTGAGCATCACGCTGTTATCTTCAAGTTTTTCCAGGAAGAGATCTCCAATATCGAATACATTTCCAACCACCGTTTTTCCTTCTCCGGCAAAGGCATCAACCTCCCTTATATACTTGTCATGATCCTTCTTATCCATAAATTGAGCATACTTCTGTGAATACTTTTTTATCCTCGGTACATATGAGCGAATATCATGCTGGGTAAATCTCTGTTGCGGGTCCGCCTCCTTATTTTTATTGCGAAGATACTGATTGAGCATAGCCGCCCCTGAACAGCAAAAACAGTTATTGGTACCCCTCCCCTGATATTCATATATCTTCTCTGCTCCCTTTATTGATATGTTATACTTTCCGAGAGCCAGCTTTTCCTTTTGCTCCACACCAAACTCAACTATATTAGGGTTATGGAGCTTATAGTATTCCATGAGCCATTCAATATCATATCGCAGCTCACGTGAGACACCCGCCATCCATTTAAAATCAACAACTGCTTCCTTCCCATCACGAAAGCCCATCACTTTTTCATGAAGGCTGTTTTGAAGCAGCGCAACCTGATCATGATCCATCGGCTTATCATAACCTGCTTTAGCAATATTTTCTTCATGGATCTTTTTTTCGGCATCGCCATACAGACCGCGTAATCGCTCCAGTTCCTTACGGCTCATCTTGCCGACACGCACCGACACTATCTGCTTTATATTTTCTTTTTTGACTACAGGGAAATTATCTTCGATCTTGCCGGACTCTGCATTTCCCTTTTCAATTACGATCCCGGTCTGTTTATCCGCTTTCTCAAGAGCTTTATTTTCCTCTTTTATCTCTTTTATCTCTTTTTCCGCATTTATCTTTTTCTTTGATAATTCAATGTTATCCATATCTGTTCTCCTCATATAAAGATTTTCTTTGTATGTAATGACAGCGTTTATTGCCCTAAAGGAGCAGCTTTATCACTCATTTTCTCCTGTCAGAAGATCATTGATGGCTTTGAAATCCTCATCTGTTATAGTCTCATCATCCAGCGCATCTTCCTCGCCCGGGATCTTTTCATCCGATAATCCGGCTTCCCGTCTCAGCTCATCCCATGTGTCATTATCCAACTCTATTTCAGGCGGCTGAAGCAGTCCGAAAAGAGTTAAGCCCACATGCGCACCGGGAAGTATTTCGGCCAGCGCCTCATACCCCTCCTCGCAATCAAATGTCCCGCTTATCGCTTTATTGTCATCACCCACAAATACGGCTGCCTTATATGCAAAACGCAGCATATCCACAAAATCATGTGATTCAAAACCATCCTTGCAGCCTATATACTCATATCGATAATCACCGCTCTCAAATCTGTGAAGCAAAAACAGAGACCTTATCTTTCCGTCAGAGATTACTGCACAGCTGGAAAAAGGATCAAAAAATGAATATGGAAGGGCAGCTATCTCGTTTTCCTCATATATATTCCTTCTCTTAAAATATTCCTTTACAAGCTTAGCTCCGTTCTTTCCCAGAGAATGAAGAGATACAGCATCTCTCGACGGAGCGTCAATATCTTTGTTTCCCTCTATATCTTTTATGAGGATCACAAAGTTTTCTCCGGTAGACATTTCAAACTCAAATTTCCAGGATTCCAGGAAATTCTCAAGGATATCCCTTTCCGGATCTGCCTTATCCATGAATATAGGCAGGCTCACACTGACTACGCTCTCCTCATTTTGAGCCGCCAGTCCGATCACGGAAGCCATGAGCATATTTCCCACGCCTTTTTCCCTGAAAACCTCTTCTACATTTATCCAGTCAATGTTTATCATCGGCGCATCCAGCACATCCGACGGAAGTATGGAATAGACTATAACTCCTGCCGCATAACACTCTTCACGTAAATGCCTTAACGCTCCCAACGCATATTTGCGTCCGGCAAGTATGTCGTCATAATGTTCATCCGGTATCATATTTTTAAATACTTCCGCATTATCTTCCGTTATCTTTGTTGTCACAGGGAAGTAACGTTTCTCAAAATCTTTCAGCAGATCAAGTGCCGCCAAAAGCCGGCCTTTGTCAAAGCCCCCGAGAGGATTGATCGTCTTTGAGAGTTCAAAGAAGGTATCCAGAAAAGTCATATATATTTTTTCCCTGGCTTCATCCGTTATCTCGCCTTCCTCGTATCGCTCCGAAAGACCGACCAGCGCCAGCTTGTCTACGAGTTCGTCCAGAAGATAGTCATCATCAAGCAGCACATTTATAAGTTCTTTTTCGTTATTAAGCGTATCCTCTTCATGCGCGGCAATAACGTCCTGCCAGAAATCTCTTATTGCATCTGCCAGTTCCAGCGTATCCCTGTCAAGCTCATTTCCCGTATCGGGAAGCGCCGCAAGCAGCTCATCCCATTCGCTTTTTTCATTCTTTTTTTTCGCCATTGATTGCTACCTCTTTCTGTATTTTATATTTTTTCTCTCAGGATCCACTCTGCGTATGCCATATCCTCAGGCGTTGTGATCTTGATATTTGTATACTCCCCTTTATACAGGTGTACTTTTGTATCTGTCAGCAGTTCAACTATCATAGCATCGTCGCTGATCTCCACGCCCTTTTCAAGCAGCGCTCCCTCTTCTTTTTCCAGCCTTTCATAGGCAGTCTTTATAAGCGATGCCTTAAATACCTGAGGCGTCTGCATCTGCCATACATTTTTTCTGGGCGGCGTGGTTTTTACAAAGTCATTTTCATCCGCGATCTTCACTGTATCCTTTGCCGGTACAGAAACTATCGATGCCCCGTATTTCTTTACATCTTCCAGCACGCCTTCAAGCACGCTTCCGCTGATAAAAGGCCTGGCTCCGTCATGTATAAAAATATAGTCCGCATCGGAACTGACCGCTTTCACTCCGTTCATAACAGAATGATAGCGCTCCCTGCCTCCGCAGACTATCTTCTTTACTTTTTTTAAAGCATATTTATCTACTATCTCTCTACGGCACATTTCTTCATCGCCCGCGCCGCAGACCAGCACGATCTCATCCACAAAGCTGTCTTCAAACGCCTTGAGCGCATAATAGATCAAAGGATGCCCGTAAAGCTCCATATACTGCTTGGGCACATCTGTGCCCATGCGTTTCCCGCTTCCTCCCGATAAAACTACCGCTGCATTTATCAAATTCGTTCCCCCAGTCTGAGGGCCGGCATGGCATTCAGATCAAGGCCGTGCCGCACTCCTTTAATATATTCAAAATACGCCGCAGAGCCTATCATTGCCGCATTGTCAGTGCAAAGCACAGGCGGCGGGCAATAAAACTCCACCGCTCTTTCCCTGCATGCGTTTTCAAACGCCGCGCGCAGATGTCTGTTGGCAGCAACGCCGCCCGCTATGGCAAAACGTTTTTCACCACCCTTTTCCAGCGCCAGCATCGAATGCTCAACCAGCACATCGACCACAGCTTTCTGGAAGGAAGCCGCCACATCCGCTGTATTGACTTCCTCTTTCTTCAGCGCGCAGGAATTAAGATAATTCAACACTGCAGACTTGAGCCCGCTGAAAGAAAAATCAAATTCCGATCCGTCTACTTTTGCTCTCGGAAAAGCTATTGCCTCTGCATCACCTTCGTTTGAAAGAGAGTCTATCTTGGGACCGCCCGGATATCCCAGCCCTATAGCCCTGGCCACTTTATCAAAAGCTTCTCCCGCAGAATCATCACAGCTGCGCCCCAGTATCTCATATTCACCATAATCTTTTACCCTGGTCAGGGTAGTATGTCCTCCGGATACTATAAGACAGGGGAAAGGTGGCTCTATT
>CADAHD010000215.1 GCA_902787595.1 uncultured Lachnospiraceae bacterium | reverse complement strand
AGTGAAGTGGCGAATGCAAATTCACCGTTGGTAGTGGTGTTGGGGAAGCTGTTGTAGAAATTCTTAAGGACAACGCCGTTATTGGCCATTTTATACAGAGTAGGAGTGATGTCTTTATCTATAGCGTAATTTGAAAATGATTCAGCGCATATATATATCAGATTATAGTTTTCAAAAAGTCCGGACTGCTCGTTGGTACGTGTAGGTACTCTGGAAGCAAAGTAATCGCAGAGTGAAGAAATAGTCGGATCGCTGCTCTTTTCTTTGAGAGCGGCGAAGTCGATCTGTTCATTTTCCCATGCATGGTCGGGGACACGGCGTGTTTCGACTATGTCTGCGGAAACAGTGGGAGCAGACACGCTGTCGGCTGTCTGCACTGTAGGAGCAGGGGAAGTCTTTTTGCCCAGATCGATGGCGGCCATATCAACGGCTGCGATCGAAGTGCCGTTGTCGCTGTCTGTGCCAAGATAATAGGAAGACGCTTCAACAAGGGTAGTGGTGAGCGTGCCAAGACGCAGTGAACTGGAATCGGTATCAGAATAGGGATCTTTAAATACAAAATATGCGGAGTCACGGTCCCTGCCGCCAAGAGCCAGGCAAAGGCCGCCCAGAGTCCACAGACCGATGGCTGCTACCAGGCATAAAGGATGAAGCCATAATTTATATGCGCCGCCGGGCAGGAGAGCAGGAGCGCCTTCCTTTTCCGAAGGCAGGTGGATAAATGAAAGTACAATGCATGCTATCAGCGGTATGGTCATGAGCAGCAGATGGGGGATCGAGCGGATAAGTATATCTTTGATGGTCCATCCGAAGTTGCCCATGGCTTCGCCGCCCATATTCATCAGTGATACGGACAAAAGCGAACCCGACATACGGGAATATATCAGCTGCGCAAAGTAATAAAAACCAAGGCAGAAGATAAGCGCTGCGGAGATGATGCCGTTGATCCGGGGATGTTTCTTAAAGAAGCCCGTGAAAGCCGTTAAGAACAAAGCCTGCGCCGGGATAAATGCCAGCAGGGGCAGATTGGCGCGGCTGAAGCTGCCGGAAATATCGATGCGCAGCAGCATTTCATAATAAAGGATGGTGGCAAAGAACAACACAAAATAAACCGGGATCATTCGGCTGCCGGAACGGTCGGGCCATTTTGTAACGGAAGAGCGGCCGGCTGCGGGATCATCGCTTTCACCATCATAAGAGGAAGCAGTCTCTTCCAAAGGGGCTGCTTCATCAATAGCGCCATCGGCGTCTTCGTACACGGGTTCTGCATTTTCGGATGCAGGCATTGTATCTTCGTATACGGGCTCTGCGCTTTCTGTATTCTGAGTTTCTTTTGGTATTTCTTCGATAATGGGAAGGACGCTCGTATCAAGCGAGTCCATATCGATTATGTCCAGTTCTGTTGTTTCGTCACTTGCTTTCATGGTATCCTGATTCAGTATTTACGGACCAGATATTGCTCTTGTCTTTCTTGCCGCTTAGAATATTCTTTACGGTCTCGAAAGAGGTGCACATAGAGTGGTCCAGGTTGTTATAACGATGTTGTCCGTTTCTTCCTACACAATAAAGATTATCTATAGAGGACAGATAAGCAACAAGCTCATCCATGTGCTCATAGGTATCAAAGTATGCGGGATAGGCTTTCTTTACCTTTTCCTCGTGATAATCCAAAACATCGCTCTTGCGCGCGATGATGCCCAGACGGATCATATCCCTGATGGCAAAGCGGGCGAAATCGGATTCTTCCATATTCCACCATTCGCCGCCTTCCTGACAGAAGTACTCAAGACCGATCCATACGGTATTCTCAAGATCCTTGACCATATAAGGCGACCAGTTGTTATAGATCTGGAAACGACCCATCTCTATACCCTTATCATGCACATAAACCCAGTTGTCGGGGATTATGTTTGAGATGGTCTTCATCTTGGTTTTGTTCTTGAGCAGCAGTTTATCAACGGGGATAAGCACACCCAGAGTGATATAGTCACGATAGGGCAGGCCTTCCGCGATCAGACGCATATTAGCGGGTACATCATTCATTCCCTGCACCAGATCTTTTACGGGCATGGAAGAGATGAGTATATCTGCTTCAATGGTCTTTTTGCCTTCGGGAGTTTCAACCTCCACAGAAGTAATGTGGTCATTCGAATCTTTATTTATAGCGATAACATGATGATTTGTCAATATCTTTCCGCCTTTTTTCTTTATTTCATCGGCGGTAACATCCCAGAGCTGGCCGGGACCAAGCTTGGGATATTTGAATTCTTCGATAAGGGAGGTTTCAACCTTGCGGGCTTTGCCTTTTTTCTGAGGAAGGAGCTTTCCGAACATATCCTTTAATATGGCCATGATGGAAAGACCTTTAACGCGCTGGCTGCCCCAGTCGGGAGCTATAACGGAAGGGTGACGTCCCCAGAGGTTCTCGGTATAGCGCTCAAAGAACATGCTGTAGAGCTTGCGCCCGAAGCGGTTGATATAAAAATCCTCAAGTGAGTTTTCCTTGCGCTTGTGGATAAGTGAAGCGAAATATGAGATACCTACCTGCAGGGTGGTAACGAAGCCCATATCTGCCAGAGTCTGGAATCTGAGTGATATGGGATAATCAAAAAACTTCTTGTTGAAGAAGATACGGGAAACGCGGCGGCGTGTAAGCATAACACGGTCCTCTTTGTTGGGATCCGGATTGCCTTTTACAAGGGGAACGCGGACACGCAGTTTTCTGTAATCCTTAGCGGATCTGCCCTGCATGGGGAGCATTTTGTCCCACCATTCATTAACTTCGTCCACTTTGGAGAAGAAGCGGTGGCCACCCATATCCATGCGGTTTCCTTTATAGTTGACGGTCTTGCAGATGCCGCCCATGGCTGCGCTTTCTTCAAGCACCGTTACTTCAAAATCCTCGCTTTTGTCCAATAATTCGTATGCTGCGGTGAGCCCTGCAGGGCCTGCGCCTATGACTACAACTTTTTGCATCGGTAAACTCTCCTCTACATCAGGTCGTAAGGGTCTGACAGTGCGACCCTTCCTTATGACTTACTAAACCTTGTATATTCTATCACAGCAGATCTGAAAATACAACAAGATTTGGTTTACGTAATATAGCGTTATCCGGTTTACATAAAATAGCTCCGTATGCGTTCATAAAGAAGAGGGGAGGAATCTTTTATAAACAGAGGATCCCCGTCGGAGCAGAATACCCGGAGTGAATAAAATACGGCCTGCAACAGCAGCAGAACAAAGAGCCTGCGGGGAAGCCGGCTTTCATGGCCGTCGGATAAAAACGGGATCCAGAGCATAAAGGCTGCGATAAGAAAACCGGTAGTAAAGTCGCAACTGTATCTGTACAGGATGCCGGCGCTGTTTACGTCAAATATAACGATGATAAGGGATGCTGCCAGCAGAGTGAGGCTGAGCGCTTTTACTTCGGAGCTGTGTTTTTTAAAGAAGCCGAAGAGCTGTGCCGGGATTATCAGCATCAGCGGCGTAGCGATAAACAGTCCGCCGAAAGTGAATTCTACCAGATTGCGTCCCATGTAAGAGCTGTCCACTATGGATGAAGTGAGATAAGGGAAGTCGTTGGTGGTGACAGTGGGCTGGAAAAGGAAGCAGTAGAGGCCGCGGACAAGGCGGTCTATATTGAAACCACGCAGGTTCATGTCGTTGGTGGTGAGGCTCAGGGTCGCGCCAAATTCAAAGATGCTCCCGAATCGGGCCTGATTGTACCAGCAGACAGGAATGGCGACCAAGACATAAGGAAGTATGAAGCAGAGTGTTTCAACAGTGCTTTTTTTCGTGAAAAGGCTGCGTTCTTTAAATGAAAAGCGACCGTCTTTATCTCCGATAAAGAAAAGGAAGATGGCGATGAATGAGAAAAGAGCCATCTGGGGACGGCAGCCCACTGCGCAGGCCATGCATAAGGAGCCACAGATAAGGAAGGGGATGCGGATGCGGCCTTTTCTGTTTGAGGCGGCAAACCAGAGCCCCAGTCCCAGCACGCTGAAAGCATTGCCTGCCATTACCGGGATATTATAGATATCCGGTCTTGAAACCAGGAAGATATAATTTGCAAACAGGCAGAAAGCATAACTCATGGCCAGATAGAGCCAGAAAGGGAAAGCGCCTTTTTTATATCTCTTTACCAGTTCCCATATCAGCAGAAAAGCTCCGATGACCAGAAGAGAATAGAAGCGCCATTGCGCAAAGGTATTGGCAGGCAGCTCATCGTGTATCTTATACCAGGGATAATAGAAAAGAAGCTCGGGAATGATGCCAAAGTAAACATAGTAATTCCCTTTATAAAAAGCGTAATCCATTGAGAAGGGGACACCTTCTGCCAGGAGCGCCAGGGTATCGTAGGGATTTTCCTTTTCGAGAAGCTCGGGGGCGATATATTTGGAGTCTATGGTGACGTGGCCCTCCTCAAGAGCCAGGGCCAGTTCCTGGTACTG
>CADAHD010000214.1 GCA_902787595.1 uncultured Lachnospiraceae bacterium | reverse complement strand
CGTTGTGATCCCCGGCTACTTCCTGAGTTTCTGGCCCTTCTTCTGACGCAGGACAGATCCGGACAACCGCTTGAGGACAGTAGGACCGTCCCCGCGTCCTCACTCAGTAATTCGCAGCATAATCCAGCAGGTAATCTTCGCCCTTGTCAAAGATCGCCGTTATCGCTTCCCCGGTAAGCGGGATCACATGATCGATGGGCACACCGCGCACACGGTCCGCTCTTGTGTCTATGATCATTTCGCCGTCTTCACCAAGATTCGGAACCGCTGAGAATGTAACGCCTCCGCTCCTCATACTGCAAGAAGTCACCGCCTGGCATGAGGAATTGCTGCCCGTAAATCCCATAATGGTCACATTGGGATATTCAGACATAAGGCTTGTCATCATATCACCGGCGCTGACAGTCTCATAATTCACCAGAAGTATGATATCTCCCTGATCCCATAAGTTTTCTCCCATATAACTCATCTTTTTATCCTTTACATATTTCCCGTCCGTGCCGCGTTCATAAGTAGCGGTCTTTTCATTTATCACCGCGCTGTAGCTGATAAGATGCTCACCTTCCGGTGCAAAGAGCTGCACCACAGCGCCTACCATGAACGGACTTCCTCCGCCATTTCTTCTTAAGTCGATTATAAGCCTCTTATAACCTTTATCACGGTATTCAAGGACTTTCTGCCTTACTTCTTCCGTCATTTCAGTATAATCCGAACCTGCATAGCTCTTGGCATCATAGGCCATCTGATAGATGCGCAGGAGCGCTGTATCGCTGTCAACAGACTGCATATCAAGATTGGATATATTCACTCCGTTATCAAGTTTTTTCACGGTGCTTATCATCCTGGGATAATATGCCCCAAGCTTCTTTGCCGTCACGCTCTTTTCCGTACCGCTATCATCGATAAATCCGATCTTTACACTGTCTGCGCCTTTACCCGCGGCATATACGCTCAGATAGAACTCCTCATTATCTTTTGAAGGAAATGCATCAACATAAACATCCACTTCCTTCTTTAGTTCTTCAATGCTCTTACCGTCCCAGGAAGTGATCACAGTCCCGTTATGAATACCGGCATTTAAAAGCTGAAGCCTGTCAGCCTGTGCATTATCCGAAAGATGATCCTTTGCATATTCATAATCCTCACCATAATCCAGGATACTAAGGGAATTTTCGCTCCCTTCAACATTTACCGCAACATACTCACCGCTTGTGAGTCTAAGCAGTGAAAGACCGTAGTCATTTCCGAAGATTTCACAATCCGCCATCTCCCCCAGCCGCTGATCCGAAGCCAGATATCCAACATGCCCGTCATAAAATTCCTGGGTGAACTGAAGCCAGTTCTTATAATTCAATATACCATCGCCTTCCTTTTCTGCTTTTTCAAAAAGCGGATGATACTTTGCATATAGGCTGTCCCAGTCTATAGCCTTCTCTTCAGTGAGCACATAATGCTGCTTCATCACAGCAAAAGCATCTTCGAAATCTTTGGTATAACCCACGCCCGCTCCCATATTAAGGCCCATGATGCATATGATCGATACCATGACCGATACAGCCGCTGCGGCGGTGATGATCTTTTTTAATGCCGTTTTTTCCGTAAATAGCACAAACAGCATCAATATCACTGCCAGATACATGCCTGCGTAGCCGATGTTAATTTCTATAAATATACTGATCATCACAGCCAGTATCAGCGGCGCAACATATACAAGCCGCCACATTGACGAATCATACTTTTTCCTTATCGACGGAAGGAAAAAACCTAAGATGCATATTGCAAATATCAGAAACATTAACATATCCATGGTCTTGCTCCCTTCTAATCCAGATCGTTTTTACAGAAGAACCCGTATCCTGCCAGCAGATAAACCGCACTGACAAGTACAGATATCATTATTGTCCCGGCTGCCATGCTTTTGCTTATACTGCTGTCATATGCCGTGTACATCACTATCCCTCCTGTCGGATCCAGGTTATAGATCGACCAGGTGCCGTAGTCCATCAGTTTCTGCAGATTAAAGCTGCTTAACAGAAAGGTGCTCTGACTGCCCGTGATAACATTCTGTAAAAAAACACAGCAGATCATAGCCATGTATCCCAGCGCTGTCACCACCATCCTGTTTTTACATAAGAATGCTGTCAGCGTATAGAACGAAGCCAGTCTTAGAAAGGGAAAAAAGCAAAGCGCTATCCTGATCACGGCCCCCTTAACCTCTATCACATCACCCCAGCCAAAGACGATGCAGTTGCTTATCACCGGCACGGCCGATAATAAAACAGCAAGTAAAGCCGATAGAACCGTTGACGGTATAGCCCTTGATAAAAAGATATCCACACGTGAATGCCCCGACATGATCTCATAATAAAGATCCTTATCCTTAAAATCCCCTGCGCTTACTGTTCCGACAACGATCGCTATTATCAGATACTGAAATAACCACAGTACCGAAGGCGCATCCGCGATCAGTCTCCCCGCACAGGGTGTTTCATCCGACGCTATGCCGATCACGATCCCGAATACCGCCATAGCGACAATAAATATGCCTGTCAGCCTGTATAGCGCTCCATCGCGGAGCGACTGGTATGAAAGTGATGATAGTAATCTTTTCATTATTCCTCCAATGATCTTTTTTGATATTCTTTTCCGTTACATCACGACGATATTTCAATTCCTGTCACGCTTCGTGAACTCCAGATATGCAGCAGTCAGATATATCCCGCCGGTGATAAGCGATACGGCTATGGTCATAAGCGCCTGTTTACCGCTCACTGCAGTATCATAGACATCCACTTTTACGCCGTTGATAACGTAGTTACGGCTGTTATCAAAAGTAAGCAGATCCATCACGTTATACATTCCCGACAGATAAGCCTTATCCAGCTTTTTATAAAACTCATGTAATATCTCTATTATCAGGACCTCCACTTCGATCAGGAGATATGAAAAGCCTATCCCTTTCCCGGCGCTCCTAAACACTACCGACATCATTATGCAAAAAGCCGCGATACGAAACATCGGCATAAGGCTTAACAGACAGCGCAGGATGATATCACTGATCTTTATCCCTTCCGTAGGCCAGCCGTTGATCAGACCGTAATAAACCAGCGGAAGGTAGAAGGTCGCTGCACATAAAAGCACTCCCCATGCCAATGCGCTTATTATCCTGGCAAAAAAGATACGGCTTCTGCTGTGTCCTGCCATTATCTCATAGTAAATGGTCTTGTCCCCTGCATCCGCTGAGGCCACGATGCAGCTTATTATCATTATCGCAATTACCCATACCGTAAACAGTTCTCCGCTCAGGTTTGTAAGATAGGCTCCGCCTGTGATATCCTTAAAAGGAACACTTAATACTGCTGTCGGTATCAGCAGCGGCATGACTATCATTGATATTATGGTTATAACTATCACCATATTCCTGCGGTTTGTGAAATTAAGGGATTTTATAATGTTATACATCCGCCTGCACCTTCTTCATATAATAGTCTTCCAGGTTAACTTCGTTACGCGCCAGCTGTATGGGGATCACTCCGCCATCGTACAAAGCCTTTGAGATCCTTCGCATATCGTTAAAGCCCTCGTATATCCTCATGCTGCCGTCTTCCATCACTTCCAGCTTATTGATGCCGCAGTCCTTTGTAAGGATCGAGCTTGCCAGCTCATTATTATCCGTATCGATATGATAAAATTCGCTGCATTCCTGTGAGAGCTCCTCAGCCGTCAGTGTATCGGTTATCTTGCCGTGATTGATAAAGATATAATCCGTGCAAAGCTGGGAAAGCTCACTTAAGATATGTGAAGAGATCACTATCGTCACCTTTTCGTCTTTATTAAGGTTTTTAAGCAGCTCTCTTATCTCTACGATGCCTTCGGGATCAAGACCGTTTATGGGCTCATCCAGTACCATCAGTTCGGGCTTGCCAAGCAGTGCGTTGGCTATGCCAAGCCTCTGCTTCATGCCAAGAGAAAACTTCTTAACTTCCTTCTTGCCGGTATCCTCAAGCTTAACGATCTTAAGGACTTCATCGATCCTTCCCTTATCGGGTATCCCTTTCTGCCTGCGCTGTTTTTCCAGGTTCTGTCTGGCAGACATATCAGCTTTTGCATAAGGCGTCTCTATCATGAAGCTGCTACGGCTGCGCGAATGATTAAGCCCCTTTTCGCTGCTCTCACCAAACATCTCAAGACTTCCCGACGTAGGAAATACCAGCCCGCCCATTATCTTCATGATAGTAGACTTTCCCGCGCCATTTGGTCCTATCAGTCCCACGATACTCCCCTTCTTTATACCGAAAGACACTTCATCCAGTGCCAGCTGTTTTCCGTATTGCTTGGTCAGTTTTTTTGATTCAACTACATATTCCGACATTTTTCCTCTCCTGTATATGTATGGTTTTTAACTTTACTGTAATGAAGTATAAAACTGATTCTTAAAGAATTTCTTAAGAAATAAAAAAA
>CADAHD010000213.1 GCA_902787595.1 uncultured Lachnospiraceae bacterium | reverse complement strand
GACGATGAGAAATTCAATCCCACGCAGCTTCAGTTCATAGGCGAGTGGCTGTTTCAGAAAACTTAAGGTCTATAAGGAAGGAGAACAGAAATGGAGTTTATAAAACTGGATGATACGACATATGTGTGCGATGAAGGACATGTGCGTTTCTTTCTGCTTATCGGTGAAAAGGAAGCGTTGATGATCGACAGCGGTATGCAGGTTACAAATGCAAAGGAGCTGGCAGAAAAGGTGACGGATAAACCGGTCAGGCTTTTTAATACACACGCCGACAGGGATCATACAGGAAGCAATCATGAGTTTGAGAGCGTTATGATGAATCCGGCTGAGTTTGTAAATTATAAAACAGAACATCCGTCGCAGAAAATGGAAGCAGTATTTGACGGAGATATCATAGATCTGGGAAACAGAAAACTCAAGGCTATAGCTTTGCCCGGACACACGCCGGGAAGCACTGCGCTTCTGGATCTTAACAGCGGGATGCTCTTTAGCGGGGATCCTATACAGAAGGACGGGAGGATCTTTATGTTTGGCCCGATGAGAGATCTGCCGGCTTATATACTTAGTCTTAAGCATCTGCTGTCACTGAATGAGGATATAAAAGAGATCTATCCAAGCCACGGTACATATCCGCTGAACATGGATATAATTCCTGAACTGATAGCCGGCGCAGAAAAGATCGAGCGCGGAGAGATTAAAGCGCAAAGAGCGGAAATGTTCGGAAATGTAATCGATGAATACGATATAGGGATCGATATACTTCTCTGTGATGTTAAATGAGTTGCAGGATTCTTTATGTCAGATGCATAACAGATTTATTTCTTAAAAAGGGAGGACAGATATGTTTTACGTACCTGATGAAACAGAACAATGCGGGTTTTATGAATGCAGTGAATGCGGCAGCCGTTTCCTTGATCTGCGCATAGCGCCAAGTCTGGTTTGTCCTTATTGCGGGGAAGAGCCGGATATGGAACTTGGACCGGATGATGAAATGCCGGAGATGAAAGAGTGCGCAAAGCTGATAAAAATGCTGGAAGGCGAAGAAGTGGAAAAATATGATACGCTGCTGAGCCTTGCGCTCACGGGCGGAGACTACAGCTGGATATAGAGGAGTGCATACATCGGCGGGAGTATTGATATTTTAATAGTTTTTTAAAGATTAGCATTATACGGACATGCTACAATCTCTTCATCAGGATAGGAGAGGTTGCGGCATGTTTTTTAAAATGTTAAAAAATGACCTGAAAGCACATAAAGGTCTGAATATCATTCTGTTTATCTTTATCATCAGCGCATCGATCATATCGGTGGTGGCTGCTAATCTTATGTACACGGAGCTGGCGGGAAGAGCCAGGACGGATAAGGTAAGTAATATCGCCAATGTAGTGTTTAATGTTAACACGGGCGCCGGCAGGCTTTATGAGAAAGAGGACGCGTTAAAAGCATGGATGGAGGAGAATCCGAAGATAGATGAAGGCGAGCTGAAAGAGTATGTAAAGCTGGCGAATGATAATGTATGCATAAACGGAGTATATACCTGGGATGAGGCCTTTCCGGAGCATAAGACTTTTCATCTCACTACAGCATCATCAAGGGTCAATCTGCTTTATAATGATGCAGATGAACGCTTTTCGGTAGGGCGCGGATGCATAGCGCTCAGCTATAATATATCTGATATGGCCGGGCTTAAGCGGGGGGATGAGGTACGCATCACCACGCAGATGGGAACGGTATACAGTTTTACCTTATCAGAGATCTATAAAACTCCGTTTGATATGAACTGCGAGGAACTCATCATTTCCGCTGAGGACTTTGAGAGTCTTAAAGAAGAGAATCCTTTCAGGCTTGTTAAATTACTGCTGAGAGCCGGGAATCTGAGCTATACCAACGGCTTGAAAAATGACCTCTACGAGCTTAAGAAGGACGGCAAAGAAGTGGTCCGCGCATGCTCGTCTTATGAATATACGCCGGAGATCGATCCGGAATATACGATCATTGTGGTGATATCGTACTTCCTGGTGGCGATGAGTATCATGATCCTTATAATCATGATGATAATGATACGCTATATGATGCTGGCCGCGATCAAACGGGAAGAAAAGGAAATAGGAATGATGCGCGCTATAGGGGTTGATTCTTTCCGCTATCGCTGGATGTTTGCCGCAACTTATATCACTTTTGCAGTGATCGGAGGAGTAGCCGGTATTACGCTTGGAGAGCCGCTGGCGCGATATGTGGTCAGAAAATTCTGTAAGAATATCATTCTTAAAGATCCTTATATTATTCAAAAGATCGGATTGATAGTTTCGTTGGGGATAGTTTTGCTCATCATTTCATTTGCCGCGATCATGATGAGACGCATTAAGAAGATATCCGTAGTAGAAGCGATGCGTGGGAATAACAACGGTGAACGTTTTACCGGCGTGAGCCGCGTGGATCTCTATCGTTCAAAGAAAACCAGGGTTCCGGCCTTTCTGGCAGTTTCTGATATGGCCAACAGCTTTGCAAAATACAGTTTTCTGATCATCAGTTATATGCTGGCAACGGTAATACTGCTTACCGTTTTTAATCTGAAAAGTACGATCTTAAGCCGGGCTTATCAGAAAAGCTTTCTGCAGCTTGAACGGGATTTTTGTTTCTTCTTCTATGATGAGATTGCAGATTATTACTACCAGAAAGGCGGAGACCGCGAGGGCGCTACAAAGCTTTTTGTGGAAGATATGAACAGGGAAGGCGTGCCGGTAAGTGTACGCTATATGAAGGGCCAATCCGTAACGATCCTGCGTGATCAGGAGGAAAACATCGGTGCCACACTCTGGTTCGGGGATACATATAATGAAGCTATTCCGCTGAGAAAGGGAGGGAAGCTTCCGGTTTATGACAATGAGCTGCTCATAAGCTATTATACGGCAAAAGAAAAAGGATTAAAGATAGGAGATACCCTGCGGCTGCAGCTTCTTGAATATGATGATGACAGGATAGGAACACATGAGACCGAGAAGGATTTCATCATAACCGGATATATAGACATGATGGAAGAGGGCTATCCTGAAATGATAGCGGGGTATGAATATAAGGGCGCCTATGATCCTATGATGTGTATGACTAATATACATCTTGACGCGCCTGAGTCTGAACATCCGGCATTGATAAAACGTCTTCAGGACAGGTTCGGGGAACGAAACATACGTGTATTTGAGGAATACAGCAGACAGAATTTTTCTTATATCGTGGATCCGATCGATGCGCTTAAGGCAGTATTTACGGTGATGATCATACTGATCCTTGCGCTCAACACCATGCTTTATATGACAGTGGATCTGGTGGGAGAGACTCCGGCTATAGCCATCTTAAAATGTGTGGGCTTTAGTGTAAAAGATGTGAGAAAATGGCAGATGATAAGAATGCTGATAATACTTGTGGTGGCTATAGCATTGGGATACTTTGCGGAATATATCCTGGTCGATCCAATCGCGGGAGCTGTATTTGAAACCTTCAGAAATACGGGTAAGCATTTCGTGCCGGATCTGTTTGAGAATCTGCTGGTGATCCCCGGGATCATAATCGTCATCGGAATGATCGTTATGAGGATATGCGTGATAAAGATCAAAGGTATCAATCTGTGGAACATACGGGAGGATTAAAGGATGGAAACTGTAATAGATGTAAAGGGACTGTGTAAGACTTATATAATAAAAAAGAACAGCAATAATGTGCTCCGGAATATTGACTTTACGCTTAAAGAAGGAGAGTTTGTAACTATCATGGGACCTTCGGGAAGCGGCAAGTCTACCATGCTGTATACAGTCAGTGGCATGGACAGGGCTACAGCAGGTGATATCAGCTTTCTGGGAAAAAGCTACGCGGATATGAATGACCGCGAGATGGCAAAGATAAGGCTTGTGAGCATGGGCTTTATCTTTCAGCAGATGTATATGATGAGGAAACTCTGCATACTTGATAACATTTTGCTGCCGGGATTTCACGCGGGACTGGCTGAACGGAAAAAGGTAAGGGAAGAAGCGGAAGTGCTTATGAGACGCCTGGGCATCATGGAGATCGCCGATAATGAGATAAATGAAGTATCGGGCGGCCAGCTCCAGAGAGCGTGTCTTTGCAGAGCGCTTATCAATCATCCCAAGGTGCTTTTTGCAGATGAACCTACCGGAGCGCTTAATTCCAAGGCGGCCGGAGAAGTGGTAAATGAGCTGGTAAATGTAAACAGGGACGGGACAGCTATCATGATGGTCACGCACAGCGCAAGAGTCGCAGCATCTAGCGATAAGGTGATATATCTGATAGACGGACATATCGTAGGAAGCATGGAACTTGGAAAACTTAAGGATGAAGCGGACTTGACCGGAAGAGAGAGACAGATAAACAAATGGCTGATGGAGCAGGGATGGTAAAAAGAAGGGAATTGTGATGAAGAAGTATATTTTATTAATAATATTATCCACACTTCTCTGTGCCTGCAGCGCAGATGAACCGGACTATAATGTCCCTGCCGCGGTAAATGCCGC
>CADAHD010000212.1 GCA_902787595.1 uncultured Lachnospiraceae bacterium | reverse complement strand
TCTTACTGACCGGTAGTCATAAGATATTCGCCTATTGCCGTAACTTTCTGCATGGAATTCTGAAACTGCTGCTGTGCCTGAGCGGCTGATTCTTCATCATAAATCTCACCGGCGTAAGCGCTGTGATAGAGGGTGGCGGAATCATTCATGAGATCATATGCTTCCCGGGCCATATTACCGGCGTCGGAATAGTCTGCGGGTACTTCGAGAGCTGCCATATTGTGCAGGGTGGCAGCCAGTTCGTCCACGGTCTTTAAAAGCTTGTTTACGGAATCGGCGGCTTCGGGATCCAGAGAATCAAGAGTAGAACTGAGACTGATGATCTCGCTGGTATAAGCCTCCATGCTTTCCTTATATTTGGGAAGCGCGGGATCTTCCTTTTTTCCGCAGGCGGATAAAAGGAGAGAGAGGCACAAAAACGATTTGACAAACAACTCTTTTGTGTGGATAATCTTTTTCATAACTAATTAAAAGTAGCATAAAGAACCTTTTTTTGCAAGTGGGTTTAATGCTTATTAGGGAGGACAAAATTTATGACCGGTGCTGATGCAATGGTAAAATGCCTTATGGCGGAAGGGGTGGATTATGTCTTCGGATATCCCGGAGTGGCTATCTGTCCTTTTTATAATGCCATATTGGATTCGGATATAAAGACTATACTGATAAGGACTGAACAGAATGCGGCGCATTCGGCAAGCGGCATGGCAAGACTTACCGGCAGACCCGGAGTGTGTGCGGTTACTTCCGGCCCGGGAGCAACAAATCTTATTACCGGCATTGCTACGGCTTTTGCTGATTCTATACCCATGGTATGTATTACCGGACAGGTAAATTCAGAGCTTATCGGTTCGGATGTATTTCAGGAAGCGGATATAACCGGAGCTGTTGAAAGCTTTGTAAAATATTCCTATCTGGTAAAAGATGCAAATGATATTCCCAGGATATTCAAAGAGGCTTTTTATATTGCCAATTCCGGACGCAAAGCGCCGGTTTTGATCGATGTGCCCATTGATGTGCAGCAGCAGAAGATCAAGAACTTCGAATATCCGGATGATATAAAGCTGCGTACCTATAAGCCTACCGTAAAGGGAAATGCGCTTCAGATAAAGAAGATAGTAAAGGAACTTGAAAAGGCAAAGAAACCCCTTATCTGCGCAGGCGGCGGGGTCCGTCTGGCTAATGCCAAAGACGAGCTGAGAAAACTGGTTGAGGAATACCGCATACCTGTGGTCTCTACCATGATGGGCATAGGCGTGATGGCTACCGAGCATGAGCTGTATTACGGTATGGTCGGCAATAACGGTTTTCCCTGGGCAAACAAGGCGATGAAGGAAGCCGACCTGATAATGATGGTTGGCGCCAGAGTGGCAGACCGCGCAGTAAATCAGCCTGAGCGTGTCATGAAAGATACGGTGCTTATCCATATTGATGTGGATCCTGCGGAGATAGGAAAGAATGCAGGCGCAACGATACCTATCGTAGGCGATGCAAAATATATACTGGAAGATCTGGCAGAATATGAGATCGACGGCGATTACAGCGCATGGATCGATGAACTGAACAAATACCGCCGTGAGATGCCTGTAGTTCGTGAGGCGCATCCCGGTTATGTGGATCCGGCAGAATTTATAAGACGCATGTCCCTTAAGATGCAGGATAATGCGATATATGTGGCTGATGTCGGACAGAATCAGATCTGGTCCTGCAAGTATCATGTTGTAAGAAACGGACGTTTCCTTACTACCGGCGGCATGGGAACCATGGGCTATTCGATACCGGCGGCTGTCGGAGCCAAGCTGGCAAGACCAGACAGGCAGGTTGTTGCAGTATGCGGCGACGGGTCCTTCCAGATGTCGATGATGGAACTGGCCACCATGAGACAGTATAATGTGCCTGTTAAGATAGTGGTGCTTAAAAATAATTATCTGGGCATGGTAAGGCAGTACCAGCATTTTACATATGAGGACAAGTATTCGGTTGTCGATCTTTCCGGCAGTCCGGATCTTGAGCATATAGCTTCGGCATACGGCATGAAATTTATGCGGATCACGGATATGGAAGGGCTTGATGATAAGCTGGATGAACTGCTGGGTAAGGATGAAGCATATCTCTGTGAATGCATCATCGATCCCATGGATCTGGTATAGTAGGAGGTGCTTTGAATGAGACGTATATTTTCAGTGCTTGTAGAGAACCGTTCGGGTGTGCTCAGCAAAGTTGCGGGCCTTTTTGCACGAAGAAGCTTTAACATAGATTCACTGGCAGTGGGCGAGACCGATGATGCCGCTGTGTCTTTGATGACGATATTGAGTTCCGGTACTGAACAGACTCTGGAACAGATAGAAAAACAGCTGAACAAAAAGCTGGATATCATTAAGGTTAAGACCTTTGATGAGGACAGGGCCATCAGCAGGGAACTTATGCTGATAAAGGTTAAGTATAATAAGGGCAACAGACGTGAGATAATGGAGATCTGTGAAGTGATGAAGGCCGAGATAGTGGATATGAGCCAGCATCTTATGATCATACAGATCTGCGATACTCCGGAAAAGATCAGGCTTATGATAAGCATGCTCCAGCAGATATCGATAGTGGAAGTGGCGCGTACCGGCACGCTGGCGCTTTCCAAGTGCATGGATGAGTGATAAACATTGACAAGAACAAGATATGTTGCTAAACTTTAACATGTTTTGAATTATTTTAAGAGGTGATCACAGTGAACAGAAAAGTATTTCAGTTGCTTGTAGATAATTCATCAGGTGTATTGTCCCGCATATCGGGACTCTTTTCCAGACGCGGCTATAATATAGAGAGCATTACCGCCGGTGTTACCGCCGATCCCAGATATTCCAGGATCACTATCGTAGCTCAGGGCGATGATGAGATCCTTGATCAGATCGAGAAGCAGGTTGCAAAGCTTATAGAAGTGCGTAATGTAAAAGTTCTGGATCCTGCCGATTCGGTTTATCGCGAGCTGTGTCTTATAAAGGTTGAGGTAACAGAGGATAACAGGGAAAACCTGATATCTGTTGCAAATATATTCAGAGCAAATATAGTAGATGTGGGACCCGAGAGCATGATCATAGAGCTTACGGGCAATCAGTCAAAGATCGAAGCATTTTTGGGACTGCTTAAAGGTTATACCATATCCGAACTTGCTAGAACGGGCCTAACAGGTCTGACCCGCGGAAATCAGGGCGTGGTCTGGCTTGATGACTAAGAATATTACAAATTTTTTATTCATTTCAGGAGGAAAAAAGAAATGGCAAAGATCTACTATCAGGAAGACTGTAATTTAGCGGCTATCCAGGACAAGACTGTAGCTATCATCGGCTACGGCAGCCAGGGACATGCACACGCTCTTAACTTAAAGGAGAGCGGAATTAATGTCATTATCGGACTTTACGAAGGGTCCAAGTCATGGAAGCGCGCTGAGGAGCAGGGCTTCACCGTTTATACCGCTGCTGAGGCTGCAAAGAAGGCAGATATCATCATGATCCTTATCAATGATGAGAAGCAGGCAGCATTATATAAGGCAGATATCGAGCCCAACCTTGAGCCCGGAAACATGCTTATGTTTGCACATGGTTTCAATATCCACTTTGGCCTTATCAAGGCTCCCAAGGGCGTTGATGTTACCATGATCGCACCCAAGGCTCCCGGCCATACCGTAAGAAGCGAGTATCAGGCAGGCAAGGGTACTCCCTGTCTGGTAGCTGTAGAGCAGGATGAGACCGGCAAGGCTCTTGAGAGAGCTCTGGCATACGGGGCAGGAATCGGCGGCGCTCGCGCAGGTATCCTTGAGACAACATTCAGAACCGAGACCGAGACTGACCTCTTTGGTGAGCAGGCTGTTCTTTGCGGCGGTGTTTGTGCACTTATGCAGGCAGGTTTTGAAACTCTGGTTGAGGCAGGATATGATCCCAGAAATGCATACTTTGAGTGCATCCATGAGATGAAGCTGATCGTTGACCTGATCTATCAGAGCGGTTTCGCAGGCATGAGATATTCCATCTCCAATACCGCTGAGTACGGCGATTACATCACCGGCCCCAAGATCGTCACAGACGAGACCAGAAAGGCTATGAAGAAGATCCTGTCTGATATTCAGGACGGCACCTTCGCCAAGGATTTCCTGCTTGAGATGTCTGACAACGCAGGCCAGCAGGTCCACTTCAAGGCTATGCGCAAGCTTGCTGCAGAGAATCCCGCAGAAGTCATCGGCCATGAGATCCGCAAGATGTACAGCTGGAACAAGGAAGAGGATAAGCTGATCAACAACTGATCATAGAGCAGGATCCTTTCCGGGAAATTTCATACCGCGTGCCTGAATGCAGAGATGGTTCGGCATGCTTGAGAGACTAGTTCCACCCCCCTTACCGGAAATGAACCGGTAAGGGGGGTTTTTACACGCAAAATATGGGTTGGCTGTACCTCTCTGCTCGGTCAGATGTCCGTCGTCAAGATGTACTAGGCCATAAAAAGGGCGTCGGGAGGGCCGCTTTAACTCGTATTCCGTGTTGAAGACACGGAATACTCAGACATGCGATGCGCTAAAATACCCGTCCTTGAGGGCCGGGTATTTTACCCTCCCTCAGCCCTTTTTCCGGCAAGTACATCTAGGACTCCTCCCGATTCCCTTGCGAGAGAGGTACAGTCCTCGCCCCTGAATGTCACTCCGTCGATCAATGATGGAAGATTAGAATCCGTGTGCATTCATACAGATCAGCAGATAAACTGCTGCCTGTATGAATACACAAGTGTAATATTACCCATCCCACAGCCCGGCAGGAAATTGTAGCCTGAGAGTTATACATTCTGGGGAGGGAATTTTTTTGAGCAGTCAGTTGTACTTGGCGAAGCTTATAGGGAAGGGCAGGTAAAACGCACAAGCCCTCACGGCTGTGCGTTTTAGGGCCACCTGTCTGAGCAGACCGGGCTTTCAGCACGGGATGCGAGTTTGGCCCGGCCTGCCCTGAGCATAAGCAAGCCTTAGTACAACTCTGCGAAAAAAGCTGACCGAGACAGGAAGTATAACTCGAAGGCCATTCCTAAGGGCGCGACAAACCCGTATTT
>CADAHD010000211.1 GCA_902787595.1 uncultured Lachnospiraceae bacterium | reverse complement strand
ACCAGCACGCGTCTTACCAGTTCTTCATAGACATTGCGGTTCTCCATCGCATCCATGAATAACTCGATCCATTCCTTATAGGTCTTGTAAAAGACGCGGAAATCCCTGATCAGTTTTAATTTGAGCTGTTCTCTGTCATGTACATGAATTGTGTCTTTCATCTTAATAATTCCCCAATACTCTAAGATTTTTTGTTTCCTCTCTTAATCCGCACAAAGCATTCCTCACGGAAGGATCGGAAAGATTGCCCTCAAAATCAAGGAAGAAACGGTATTCCCACTTGCGGTCCTCAACAGGACGGCTCTCTATCTTGGTCATGTTAAGGTCATTATATATAAAGTGTGACAATATATGATAAAGCGCTCCGCTCCTGTGCGGCAGTTCAAAACACAGGCTGATCATCTTTGCAT
Organism: uncultured Lachnospiraceae bacterium; assembly: GCA_902787595.1. Next base: position 4,147 of record CADAHD010000211.1, on the reverse strand, counting down.
CGCGGCGGAAGATCTTCTGATTGCTTACCACTATGAATCTGGTGGTATTATTCCCTTCCTGATTGATGCCGCGTTTTAAAATATCAAGACCGTAATAGCCTGCTGCATGAGCCCCGGCTATGGCTGCCTGGCTCTTATCAGCCTCATCCGCCACTTTCTTTGCGGCAAAGGCGTTATTCTTCATCGATACCTGCTCCCAGCTCTTGTCCCTCAGAAAATGCTCGCACTGCATGAGCGCCTGGGGATGGGCGAAGACCGTCTTAATATCAGAGATATCAGCTCCCGGCGCGCCCAGAAGACAGTGGTTTATCTCCAGCATCTGTTCGCCCACGATAAAGTGCTCGTATTCCGCCAGCAGATCGTAGATCTCGTTTACTATGCCGGCTGTGGAATTCTCTATGGGAAGCACTGCAAAAGCTGCGGTGCCTTCATCCAGGGTCTGCATCGCATCCCTGAAGGTATCAACATGGCTGATATTGTCCCTGCGGTTAAAAAAGGTCTCCGTCGCTGCCTGTGAATAAGAGCCTTCCGCTCCCTGATACACGACATGCGCATCCGTATCCAGCGCATCCACAGGGATAAAGGGGAGGCGCAGCTCCATGCTTTCCGACAGCTTCTTATACTGAAGCTTTCTGCTGATGCTCATCAGCTGGGTAAATATCTCCGCAACGCCCTTCTTGTTGAGCTCGCCGTCTACCAGATCCCTGACCGCGTTTAATTTGGCCTCTTCTCTTTCTTTATCAAATACTTTCCTGTTGTTTGCTTTCTTAAACTCCGCCACTTCGGAGCATATCTGCATGCGCTCCTCAAAAAGCGCTGCCAGCTGCTTGTCGACCCTGTCGAGTTCCAGCCTTAATTCACTCAGATCTTTTGACATGTTTTTTTCTCATTTCCGTATATTTACTTATGACGCGCTCCTGTGACGCCATAAGTTCTATTCTCCCTAGTTTACTCTATAAAGCGATATCGTGTCAACGAGAACGCTTGAAAATAATGAGGCTTTATGTTAGTATATGGAGCAGTGAATTTTGATAAACAGGAGGTGGCTATGACAGGAAAAGAAATGATACTTGGAAGACGAAGCATACGCAAATACTCGGATAAACCCGTTGATGACGCAGTGCTTCAGGAGATCGTTGAAGAAGCATCCTATGCACCCAGCTGGAAACATTCACAGATCACGCGCTATATAGCGGTCAAGGATCCTGCTCTTAAAGAAAAGATCGCAGCCGAAGGCACCACAATATGGCCCGGCAACGGCGACATCATCAGACAGGCGCCGGTTCTCATCGCTGTCTGCGTCGTTAAGAACCGCTCAGGTTTTGAACGCGACGGCTCCTTCTCCACCGTAAGGGAAGACCGTTGGGAATTCTTCGATGCAGGCGTGGCATCACAGACATTCTGCCTTGCCGCTTATGAACACGGACTTGGCAGCGTTATCATGGGACTTTTTGACATCGATACCATATCTTCGCTGATCGAAGTTCCCGAAGGGCAGGAACTCATCGCCATAATCCCCGTCGGATATCCGGCAGAAGAACCCACCGCCCCCAGGCGTAAAGCAGTAAGCGACCTTTTAGTTATTAAATGATTTTTTAGAGAAGCCTTAGCGCTTCTCTTTTTTGGGAGGTAGTTATGCGACATCTTATGAACCCCATGGACTTTACCGTGGAGGAACTTGATAAACTCTTTGATCTGGCTGCAGATATAGAAAAGGATCCGGAAAAGTACGCGCACAAATGCGCCGGAAAGAAACTGGCCACCTGCTTTTACGAGCCCAGCACCAGAACACGCTTAAGCTTTGAGACTGCGATGCTCAACTTAGGCGGCTCTGTGATAGGCTTCTCCGACGCCGGCTCATCTTCCGCCGCAAAAGGCGAAAGCGTATCGGATACCATAAGGGTCATCTCCTGCTTTGCCGATATCTGCGCGATGCGCCACCCGAAAGAAGGCGCACCCATGGTGGCAGCGAGCCGTTCAAAGATCCCCGTTATCAATGCGGGAGACGGCGGTCATCAGCATCCCACACAGACGCTGACTGACCTGCTTACCATACGGGCGTTAAAGGGACGCCTCGATAACTTCACCATAGGAATCTGCGGCGATCTTAAGTTCGGCCGCACCGTGCACTCCCTGGTAAATGCGCTGGCCAGATATGAAAATGTCAGATTCGTTTTCATTTCTCCCGAAGAACTGCGCATCCCCGGCTACCTGCGCGACATGCTATGGGATAAAGCCATTACCTTTAAAGAGGTGATAAGGCTGGAAGACGTGATGGGCGATCTGGATCTGCTCTACATGACCAGAGTGCAGCGCGAGTGTTTCTTCAACGAAGAGGATTACGTAAGGCTCAAGGATTTCTATATACTGAACAAAGCCAAGATGGATCTGGCCAAAGAAGACATGCTGGTGCTCCATCCCCTGCCCAGGGTCAACGAGATCAGCGTCGAAGTAGATGACGATCCAAGAGCTGTATATTTCAAGCAGGTACAGTACGGCGTATATGTACGCATGGCGCTGATCCTTACGCTGCTTGATCTGGCATAATACCGCTGTCAAAACGGGGCGCTGCCCCAAAGGAGGAATCGACTTATGTTAAATGTTGGAAAGATCGAAGAAGGCTTTGTCCTTGACCATATACCCGCCGGAAAGAGCATGTCCATCTACTACCATCTGGGGCTGGATAAGCTGGACTGCACGGTGGCGATCATCAAAAACGCCCGCTCCAATGTAATGGGCAAAAAGGACATCATAAAAGTTGAATGCGATATAAATACCCTTAACCTTGACGTTCTGGCTGTTATAGACCATACTATAACGATCAATGTGATAAAGGACGGGGAGATAGTTGAAAAGCGCATACTTGAATTACCGCTCGAGTTAAAGAACATCATGAAGTGCAAAAATCCCCGCTGTATCACTTCCATCGAGCAGGAACTGCCCCATATCTTCTATCTGGCCGATCCCGTTCGTGAATTATACCGCTGCAGATACTGCGACGAAAAGAATACGGAGAGATTTTAATAAAGGAGATATAAATAAATTATGAAAAAGAAACTGTTCAGAACCATCATTGCTGCCGTTGCGACACTCTGCCTGTGCGCCTGCAGCGCCACCGCTCCCGCTGCCACCACAGACGGCGGAAGTGACAATGGTGCGCCCGCAGCCGGCGATGCTACAATCAATATCGCTTATCAGTACGGCCTGGCTTATGCGCCTCTCATCGTATGCATGAACAACAAGCTGATCGAAGAAAAGTACAAAGAAGCTACCGGCGCGGATGTTACCGTAACCTGGACACAGATGAGCTCCGGTGCCGACATAAATACCGGCATTGCTTCCGGCACCCTGGATGTAGGCTTTCTGGGCGTTGCACCGGCCATTTCCGGCGTAGCAAAAAATGTAGGCTACAAGATCTTTACCAACCTCTCCGGCCAGGAGCACGGCCTTATGACCTCTGACGCAAATATAAAGAGCCTGGCTGATCTGGCAGGCAGCAACGAGCAGATCGCCCTTGTAAACATCGGCTCCATACAGCACATCATCCTGGGCAAGGCTCTTTCCGATAACGGCTACGATGCTCATGCGCTTGATTCCAATATCGTTGCAATGAAGCACCCCGACGGTATGGCTGCGCTTGAATCCGGCAATGTAAAATGCCACCTCACCTCCAGCCCCTATATCTTTAAAGAGCATGATAATGCCGATCTTCATGAGATCAGTGAGATAAATGCCGCATGGCCCGTTGAGAATTCCTTTATCGTAGGCGTGGCTTCCACCGCCCTTCATGATGATCAGCCCGAGCTTTATAAGGCTCTGTGCGCGGCAATCAGCGATTCCATCGATTATCTGAACGGCAATCTCGAAGAAGTGGCTGCCATGAACAGCGAATTTGACGGCAACACTCCCGAAGCCGAGCTTGATTATCTCAAAAAGGGAGTTTATTCCGCAAAAACAAAGGGCATCTTTACCCTGGCAACATTCATGTCGGAAAACGAGTTTATAGAGAGCAGCTTCTCTTCCTATTCCGATCTGGTATTTGATAACGTTTCGGGAGACTAAATGCAGGGTAAGAAAGCTCACAAAGGATCCGTTATAGCCAGGATCATTTATGTTATTGCATTATTGGCAAATGATAATATTTTTA
>CADAHD010000210.1 GCA_902787595.1 uncultured Lachnospiraceae bacterium | reverse complement strand
TGAACACGAAGATAATCTTTAGTGGTCTTGGCACGATCCAGTGCAATCTCAAATCCGTATTCAAACATTCGTATTGCCATCGTGTTATCCGGGTTAGACTGGCACTCGATGTGATACAAGTGGCCTTCGATCAGGAAGATGCTATCCGTTATAATCTTACCGTTTTTGCGGTAAAACTCGTTTCGTAACTGCTCAATTTTGACATACTTTGAATACCTAGTCTTGAAGGCATCGTTGATGACCGGAATAATGAGCTGCGGCATACGTGTAACGATCGTATGGTATACGCTGTCAAAGATCGTTGCCGGGAATTCAGAAGTTGTGGTGGAAACGACCTTTTTAGACTTTCGAACGGTTGTTTTCTTCACTTTTTCTGATTTTTTAGCTGTCTTCCCAGCTTTTGAGATAGTTGTATTTATTGTATCAGTTTTCTTCCGTGCCATCTGCTTGCTCCTTGGTTTATCTGTACCTATATTATACTATTTTATCGGATATTAGACAATAAGATATGAAATCAGCGATAGTTTTAACGAACTTTTTAGCACTCATTATACTTTATCAACAAAAACAGGGCTGAAAATGGCATTTTTGAGCCTAAAAAGCAATAAAACGCCTTTTTTTACTGGAATCGCGCTCCTGCATATCTAACCATCGTTAGTCGCATCTACCAACGTCTCATTATTGTCTCATTATTCTTTAGAAAAGTACCGTTTAAAAGCCCATATTCCGTACATATGTTCGATATTTTACTTGTTCAAAAATGTGGAAAAAGTCATTAAAAACGAGTGTTTTAAGAAACCCCAAAAGCCCGCAAAGCCCTGAAAATAAGGCTTTTCTGACAAAGAAAAAGGAACCGATCTCTCAGTTCCTTTCGCAGCGCTACAAGGATTCGAACCTTGAAAATGACGGAGTCAGAGTCCGTTGCCTTACCGTTTGGCGATAGCGCTATATGTATCTGCAAGTGCTCTTGTGCACCAGCGAATGAAAGTATAGCACACTTCTTATGACAATGCAAGCACTTTTTTTAAATTAGCAGCCAAAAACAGCAGCTGCCCTGCGCCCCGTATCAAATGTATCGGATCAGATACGCAGGATCCGATGCCCCGGATCAAATGCCCCGGATCAAATGCCCCCGTATCGGACGCGCCGGACAGCTCTGCTTATGCCATACATTTTACACTTCAAATATCAGATCACCGTAGGTGGGGAAAGGCCACATGTTCTTATCCACCATCATCTCCAGCGCATCGGCAGGAGCGCGCAGCGCAGCCATATCAGCGCATATAACATCACGGTAATATTGTGCCTGCTCTTTTTTATCAGCCAGCTTGTTTTTGTCAGCAAAACGTGCAGCTGCTGCCACGTCCTCTTTCAGCTTATCAAAAGCTTCCTGCAGCTTTCTTATCTGCCCGGTGCACTGACGCAGGCTCAGGCTCATCACATAATCATCGCCGCCGGCTTCACGCACTTCTTTTGCATCGGCCGCCAGTCTGCCGGCATAACGCATTACAGCAGGCAGTATCTGCTTTCCTGTCATATCTATCATGGTGTGCGCTTCGATATTTATGGACTTTGAATAAATCTCATAAAGCACCTCTGAACGCGACTCCAGCTCCGCCCTGGTAAATATCTTAAACTTCTCAAACATTGCCACAGCATCCTCGTCCAGCAGAGCATCCACGCTTTCTACCATGGACGCGATATTGGGCAGGCCGCGGCGCGCCGCTTCCTTTACCCAGCTTTCCGAATAGCCGTCGCCGTTAAATATGATGCGCTGATGCTCGGTAAAATAATCCTTGATCATATCGTGCACGGCCAGCTCAAAATCGTCAGCCTTCTCCAGTTCGTCAGCCGCCTCGCAGAACGCTTCTGCCACAATGGCGTTCAGCGCAGTATTGGGGCCTGCAACAGAATCCGAGCTGCCCACCATACGGAATTCAAACTTATTACCGGTAAAAGCAAAAGGCGATGTACGGTTGCGGTCGGTAGCATCACGCTCCAGATCCGGCAGGGTTGATACGCCGGTCATAAGCTTTCCGGTCTTTTTGCTCTTCTTTGCCTCTCCGGTGGATACCAGCTGCCTTACCACATCCTCCAGCTGGTCTCCCAGGAATATGGATACGATCGCAGGAGGCGCTTCATTTGCACCCAGACGGTGATCGTTGCCCACATCTGCTGCCGACTGGCGCAGCAGCGCCGCGTGCTTATCAACTGCCTTGACTATGCATGCCAGCACCAGCAAAAACTGTATATTATCATTGGGCGTAAGTCCGGGATCCAGCATGTTTACGCCGTCATCCGACACCAGTGACCAGTTGTCATGCTTGCCCGATCCGTTAACTCCCGCAAAAGGCTTCTCATGCAGAAGGCACATCAGTCCGTGACGTCCCGCCACTTTCTTCATGGTCTCCATCACCAGCTGGTTGTGGTCAACCGCCACATTTCCGCTCTCATATATGGGCGCCAGCTCATGCTGCGCGGGAGCCACCTCGTTATGCTGCGTCTTTGCAGGCACTCCCAGCTTCCACAGTTCAAGATTCAGGTCCTTCATGTATGCGCCTATACGCTCGCGTATCGCGCCAAAGTAATGGTCATCCATCTCCTGCCCCTTGGGCGCGGGTGCGCCAAAGAGCGTGCGGCCGGCGAATATCAGGTCTTCCCTCTTAAGATATTTCTCACGGTCTATGATAAAGTATTCCTGCTCTATACCTACCGAAGGCACCACTTTCTTTGCCGTGGTGTTTCCGAAAAGTCTTAAGATCCTGAGTGCCTGTGTGCTTACAGCTTCTTCCGATCTGAGCAGAGGGGTCTTCTTGTCCAGCGCCTCTCCGGTATACGAACAGAAAGCCGTAGGTATGCACAGTATCCTGCCCGTTGCATCTTCCTTTAAGAATGCAGGCGATGTGATATCCCACGCCGTATAGCCTCTTGCCTCAAAGGTAGCGCGCAGTCCGCCCGAAGGGAATGATGAAGCATCGGGCTCACCCTTTATCAGCTCCTTGCCCGAAAATTCAAGAAGGGTCCTGCCCTCATCATCCGGATGCGTAATAAAGGAATCATGCTTCTCCGCAGTGATGCCTGTCAGCGGCTGAAACCAGTGGGTAAAGTGTGTTGCCCCGTTCTCCACGGCCCAATCCTTCATGGCCTTGGCCACTACATCCGCTGATGTCTTGGAAAGCTCCCCGCCTTCCTCCATCACCTTAAGGACTTCCTTGTATACATTTCTGGGGAGCCTTTCTCTCATCTTGCCCAGCGTAAAAACGTTTTTTCCGAAAAACTCCTCAACATTTAATTCTTCGTTCATTTCATCCTCCTTCATATCCATCAGCGCGCACCCTGAGTATATCTCCCTCATCGGGCTGCGTGCTTAATTCCAGCCATATATCCTGAGCTGCATGAGGGCAGCTGTCCATTTTATTACCCTCAATATCTTTGATGCCCAGTACGGAAACATTTATATCCCTTCCGTCGGGTTTCATTATCTCTATCTCATCACCCACGCAGAATTTGTTCTTCTGCACGATGTGAACGCCGCGCTCATCCTTTGCTCCGGCTATGCCCAGATATCTGTAGCCCGTAACATAAGTATTGCTGTCATAGATCTGGGCGTCCTCCCGCGGCTTCCCGAAATAAAAGCCTGTGGTATACTGCCTGTAGGTACATTTAAGTATCTCGTTCTTTAGCCAGTCAAGATGGCTCAGATATTCATCCCTGCCCTGCATGTACCAGTCGATGGCCTTGCGGTAGGTGCGCCCCACCATTGCCACATATAGCGCAGTCTTCATGCGGCCTTCTATCTTATAGCTGTCGATGCCCGCATCCATCAGTTCCGGGATGTGGTCGATCATGCACAGATCCCGTGAATTAAAGATAAAAGTGCCGCGCTCGTTTTCCTCCACGGGTATGTATTCGCCCGGCCTGGTCTCCTCGGTAATGTAATACTTCCATCTGCAGGGATGCGTGCAGGCTCCGCGGTTTGCATCGCGCCCCGTGAAATACGCAGACAGCAGACATCTGCCGGAATACGATATGCACATGGCTCCGTGAATGAAGCACTCCACTTCCATATCTTCCGGGATATTCTTTTTGATCTCCGCTATCTCGTTTAAACCAAGCTCCCTTGCACATACCACGCGCTTAGCTCCCTGGGCATACCAGAATTTAAAGCTGCCGCTGTTGGTATTATTGGCCTGTGTGGATACATGCAGCTCTGCTTCGGGGCACAGCTCCTTTGCCAGCATGAACATTCCCGGATCGGATATTATAAGCGCATCGGGTTTGAGCTCTGCAAGCTCTTTAAAATACTCGCGCGCGGCATCCAGGTCATATTCATGCGCCAGGATATTTGCCGTAACATGCACCTTAACGCCATGCGCGTGAGCGTAAGCAATGCCTTCAGCCATTTCCTCACGCGTAAAGTTTTTTGCCTTAGCGCGCAGGCTGAATACGTCTCCGCCTATATAAACTGCGTCTGCTCCGTAGTCCACGGCCACCTTGAGCACTTCAAGGCTGCCTGCGGGGAGTAGGAGCTCGGGTTTGTTTGATGTCATAACTTTTTCCTT
>CADAHD010000209.1:596-6445 GCA_902787595.1 uncultured Lachnospiraceae bacterium | reverse complement strand
AATTCGCGATCATCCTTTATTTCGCATACCACATGGACCGGCATTTCAAGGAGATCAACTCCGACAAGCTTTCCGACGCGCCCTGGGCGCAGGGGTTCAACCAGGGGAACAGCTTCATCAAGATCAAAGCCAAAGGCGTTTACATGATGTGGTACCTGCTCATCCTGGCGGTGGCCTGTGTCCTCGTCTATATGGAGAACCACGTCTCCGGCACGCTGCTCATCTTCGCCCTCGGCGCCATGATGATGTTCCTCGCCGGTTTCCATTACCGCTGGTTCGTCTTCGGCGCAGCGGTCCTTGTGGGCCTCGTCATCCTCGTCGTTGCAAATCCCAGCATCCTTCCGGAACACGCGCAGCCCCGGATCCTGTCCTGGATCGACAAGGACTACGACCCGCTGGGCGTTCGCTGGCAGACCAATCAGGCGATCTACGCCATCGGTTCCGGCGGCTTCTTCGGCGTCGGACTCGGCAACTCCAAGATGAAACAGCTCTACGTTTCCGAACCGCAGAACGACTTCATTTTCTCGATCATCTGCGAGGAACTCGGTTTCGTCGGCGCACTGTTCATCGTCATCCTCTTTGCGCTGCTGGTCTGGAGAGGCTTCCTCATCGGCGTCAAATGCATCCTTATATGCGGGTATAAGCACTACGGTCTTCAAGGGCAGACCTCCTTATAAAGTTCAGCGATGGTCGCGACCATATTCTCCCAGGAGAAACGCCATTCATCGGCTTTGATATTCCTTTTGAATTCTTCTGCAGCCCCCGTGCTGAAATACTCTGTAATTGCCTTTGCCAAAGCCCCTGGATCTTCCGGAGGGACTATATAGCCTGTCGATCTGTCTGTTACGGCCTCGGGCAGGCCTCCAACATCGGTGGCCACCACCGGCAGGCCAAAGCCGAAGGCTATCTGCACGATACCGGACTGCGTTGCAGAGATATACGGACAGATGCATAGATCCGCAGCGGCAAAATAAGGCTCCACCTCATTATCCGGTACATAACCGTCCCTTATGACAAAATGTTCCTTAACGCCGGAGGCCTCTATCAGAGACATATATTCTTCCTTTGCGCCGCCAAAATCACCCACGATGCAGATCTTTACGCCATCCAGGTTCTTGACGCACTCCGGAGCTGCTTCTATCAGGTATTTAAGCCCCTTATACTTTCTGACCAGGCCAAAGAACAGAAGCACCTTATCGTCAGGTGAAAGTCCCAGCTCCTCCCTTGCTTCTTCGCGGCTCATGCCCTTTAAGCGAAAGGCATTATAAGTGGGATGCATATTCCTTTTATAAGGCATGGCGGGCAGCATTGACCTGAGATCCGCTTCGTCTTCACCTGAATGCACGATGCAGCCGGCAGCCTTCTTTAGCGTTCCTTTAGAAAGCATCCTGTCCATCGGAAAGCGCTCGTGCGGCAGCACATTATGACAGATCAAAAAAACAGGAATGCCTTTCAGCCGGGAAAAGAGCCCCTGATAACATGGCGCAAAATACGGATGCCACCACTGGGCTATCACCAGGTCGGGTTTACAGCTGCGTATCTGTTTTGCCGCCTTTCCCCAGTTAAAGGGGTTGGCGGTATTGATGATAAAACGCGTATCCTTTATCTCAAAAGTCTTATTGCCGTAATCCCTCTGCTCTTTCTTAAAAAGGATCCTGGGATACTGCATGGAATAGGATATGCATTCAACCTCATATGATTTAGCCAGTGCCCTGACCATAAGCCCGGTATAATGGGATATGCCTCCCTTGAAAGGATATACCGGCCCGATAACCACTATCCGTTTAAGCGCCCCGGCCATATCAGATACACCTCTTTGCATAATCCAGCCACTCATCGGTGATACGGGCCGTGCCCGCTATCTCCCTGATCTTCTTAGCCTCTGCAGCCACGCGCTCTGCCTCATCCGGATAATCAGCCATCTTGCCCATTGCCGCCGCCAGCTCTTTGGGATTGCCGGCCTCCGAAAGCAGGCCGTTCTCTCCATCCCTTATCAGCGCAGCCGGTCCGCCGCAGGGACAATCGGTAGCTATTACCGGAAGCCCTATGGCCATCGCCTCCATCAGCGCATTGGGCATGCCCTCGTACTTTGAAGAAAGAACATAAGCAGTCACATCCTTTATGCAGTCGGCTACATTGCTGCGGCTGCCCATAAAAAGGATCTTTTTATCCAGACCATGGCCATGCACATACTCAGCCACCTGAAGCCGGCTGTTATCACCGCTGTCGCCGCCATAGATCTCAAGACTGTATTCTTCATGATCCTCAAGAAAGATCTCAAAAGCCTTCACAAGAGTCATATAATCCTTTGCATCATGAAAACGCCCCACAGCGGCAAAGACCTTGCGGCGTTCGCTGCCACGTTCCGTTTTAAGATATTTTTCGCTTATGGGATTTAATATGACAGCTGCCTTGCCTGCCACCTCGGGCGGGAAGAAATCCCTTGCCTGAGCCGTCTGAAATACGGCGCCGGCTGCCTTTTTGTAAAGAATGCCGCTTATCAGCTTTTGCTTTGAGGAAGCATAATCCACGCGGGGATCGCTCCTCACCGATATGATAACGGGTATCTTAAGGGATCTTGCTGCCAGTATTGCCCTGTAATTGGCGGTCTGCATAAAGGCATAGACCACATCGGGCTTCTCTTTTGCAAGACAGTTCTTAAGCTTTCTGATACGCAGATCCATTCTTGAAAGCTTCGATTTCTTATTCTCAGCTTCGGACAGTCCCACATCTATGCGGCGGACACCCTCGGGCAGAGGGTATTCCTCTTTCTCCGTCGCGAGCGTTGCAATGCAGACATCCATGCCGCGGCGCGCCATCTCGCCCGCAAGAGTGGTTACCACGCGCTCGGCTCCGCCCTTGCCCAGACTGTAAATATGGAACAATACCTTATCTATCTTTCCCGTACTCATCCAGCAATCCCTTATAAATATTCTGAAGCTCTTTTACCTGCGCAGTCACGTCAAAGCCTTTATCCTTCATGGCTTCGCAGAATTCCAGAGCTCCGCTCCGCGCGCCCTGCGGATACTTATCCGAAAGCTCGAGCGCCGTCTGCGCCCATTCCTCTGCGCTTTCTTTAAGCGACATATAACGCAGAAGCGGCGTAACCGATACGTCCTCCGTTATGGTGTCGGACAGCACACAGGGAAGCGCGGCGCACTGGGCTTCCACTACCGTTCCCGGCAGACCCTCGTAAAACGAAGGAAACACCATTACGTCCATAGCCTGATAATACTTTGCGGTATCCCTCTGCATACCCGGCATTATCACCTTATCCTTAAGCTTGAATTCGCTTATCCACTGTTCTATCTTTTCACGGTCTTCCCCGTCGCCGACCAGCAAAAGCATGGCTTCCGGCTTCTTCTTTAATATCTCACAGAAGATCTGCAGCAGAAAGTGATGGTTCTTTGCATAATGGAAACGGCCCACATGCCCTACAACAAACGCATTCTCTGTTCCCAGCTCCTTTCGGAGCGCTGCGCCTGCTGCCACATTCTTCTCTGTCGGTGCAAAACTCATGGCTTTTATTGCATTCGGTATAATGCGCACCTCTCTGAGATGCTCTTCTCCGAATACGGCTGCAGCCGCCTCCCTTGAACAGGAAAAACATACATCAGCTTTTTCGAAAAGACACTTACGCGTCTGCTTCTTAAGCCAGCCCTTAAGTCCGGGCTCGACTCCGGCGCTCCTGGCATGGGCAATGGTCACAGGCACGCCTGCTGCCTTTGCGAGCGGCAGATAAAGAGCTGCCGTATTGGTGCTATGCCCCTGCACTATATCGATCCCGGGGTGCTCCGCAAAGAAATCCCTGAGCTCTTTCAGATAGCGCCCCTTATTATATACTTTATATTTCACGGTGCGGTAGATATTACAGCCCAGGCTCTTCGCCTCTTCCTCATAAGCTCCGGGCGCCTCGTTTAGCAGGAAATCATACCTGAATCTGTCCCTGTCAAGCTCCCGCAGGATATCCATTATGCGGCTCTCTGCGCCGCCAATGGAAAGGCCGCCTATTACCTGCAGCACTACGATCTTTCCGTCCTGCATAAACGCCGCCTATACGAATTTCCCGGCAAAATGCTTTGCCGATACCATCAGATACTCCTTAGTATCTCCCGCCCTGTTTCTCTGCAGCGCGGGCACCTTGAGCATCTCATCATAATCCACGAACTGCTCCCTTTTCTCTTCAAAGAGCTTTTCATACTCTTCAAACTCTTCATCGCTCATCATGGCCGGATGGACCACAAAGGTGGTGATGCCGTCTTTTTTCTTTAATTCCTTGCTGCGTAAAAAAGAGATAGGAAGAAAAGTAAAGGATAAGCGTTCGAAAGGAAAGCGGCCGTATCCGTCGGTAATATATTTAAAGCCGCACTTTTTGAGCGCCCGCAGGGTATTCTTATCAAAACTGTGTCCGGGCGCCATAAAGATATCCGTTTCAACGCCAAGGTCCTTAAGTATCTGCACGCCCTGTTTTATCATCTCGTACTGCACACACAGCCGGATCATCAAAGTCTTTATTGCGCGCTTCTTCCGCATCCAGCATAGGATCCTTATTATCCGGCACCACGCCTATGAGCGGCTTGATATCATGATCATCAAGCAGCTTTGCAAAACGGGAAAAGGCCTCCCAGTTCATTGACGGACATACATCGTCTATTCGTATGGTGATGCTCCTCACTTCAGGTTCTCCTTATACCAGGCTATAGCCAGTTTAATTCCTTTTGAAAAATCAAATTCCGGATCGTATTTAAGCAGTTTACGTGCCTTGGAGATATCAGCATTGGAATGCTTTATATCTCCGGGTCTGTCGGGTCCGAAGTTGGGTTCGACATCCGTTCCCAGCGCCTCGCACAGGGCATGATAAATATCTATCAGATATTCCCTGCCGCCATAGGCTATATTATAGGCCTGGCCGGCAGCCTCATCACCTGCCAGGCAGGCTTTGAGATTTGCCTCTATCACGTTATCGACATAGGTAAAGTCCCTGGACTGCTTTCCGTCGCCGTTTATAGTGGGCGTCTCGCCGTGAAGCAGCTGGCGTATGAATCTGGGGATCACGGCTGCATAGGCGCCGTCCGGATCCTGTCTGCGCCCGAATACATTAAAATAGCGCAGGCCGTAAGTATTCAGCCCATACAGTTTAAAGTACAGCTTGCCGTATTCCTCGCAGGCCCGCTTGGTAAGCGCATAGGGCGATAACAGATTTCCCTCCTGTCCTTCGACCTTGGGAAGCACGGGATGATCGCCGTATACCGAAGAGGACGAAGCATAGACAAAGCGCTTTACGCCGTTTTGTCTGGCAGCCTCCATCATATTCAGCGTGCCTCTTATATTGTTTTCTTCATAAAAAAGCGGCATCTCGATGCTGCGGGGAACGCTTCCCCAGGCTGCCTGGTTAAGCACGTAATCAACGCCCTCGCAGGCTTTCATGCAGGTATCAAGATCTTTGATATCGCCTTTAATGAATTCGTAGCCGCTTCTGTCCTTAAGAAAGTCTATGTTTGCCTGCTTTCCGGTGGAGAGATCATCCAGGCAGCGCACGCTGTACCCCAGATCCAATATGGCCTCGCACAGGTTTGAGCCTATAAAACCGGCTCCGCCTGTTACCAGAAATCTGCTTCCTTCCGGAAATTTCAAATCCTTAAAACCCATAGTATACTCCTTAACAATATCATCACCCGCCGGTAGTCTTTATCAGCATTTACTGTTTTTTGGCTTTTCGCCGGCGGGATGGTTCACTGTATTGTACAGTGAACCAGTCCGGGAAACGGTTCACCTTCTTAATATGTTATAAAATGCTCAATATACAGGCAGGGCACGGTCACCGGTTCCGTTCGACTCGCTGTTTTATG
>CADAHD010000209.1:0-555 GCA_902787595.1 uncultured Lachnospiraceae bacterium | reverse complement strand
CGGTCGACAGTGGAAATCCATATCCACTGTCGACCTTGTCCCGCCATCCATGGCGGTCCATCCCTGATATATTGATCCCGGTCACAAAACAGCGGCCTCACTCCAATGGTGCCCGATGCCTCTGCCTGTATATCTTCGCATTGTTGATATTCATTGAAGGTGAACCGTTCCCTGATCTGCTGCAGCACGATCATACAGAGAATCGTCCCGCGGTCTCATCGTGTGTGTTTTCCTATCAGGTACGGTTTTGCCAGCCTGTTGTGCTGAGTCCTAACCGTTGCATAAACACGGCTGACTCCGATTTCTTTTCTATAAGCGCCAATATAAGTAGTCAGCCTTACTCTCGTAATCGCTGCGTTTAAGTATGCCCTTAAGGTCCATGAGCACCTTCATTTTATTGCCGGTGCTGAAGAAAGCGTCTATGGTCGATGAGTCCAGTTTATTGAACTCATTATGGGCAACGGCTATGATCACCGCATCCATATCCTTGACTTCATCCATGCTGCCAAAAGTTATGCCGTACAGGCGCTGCGCTTCATTTGCATCTGCGGCGGG
>CADAHD010000208.1 GCA_902787595.1 uncultured Lachnospiraceae bacterium | reverse complement strand
CAGGCCCACAAACTCCCTGGCCACATATTTAAGGCAGCGGCTCTCTTTGGTGAGAGGCGTGCCGTAGCATCTGTTGTATTCATACAGCACACGCTCGTTGTCCTTAAAGAAAGCGATCATGCCGCTCTCGTTCACCTCGGCGCGTATATGACCGTTGGTGATGCTGCTTAACTTCTTGCCGATCTTTATCTTGCTCTTAGCGCTCTTTACCGGCTCAGTCAGGGCCTTGTCATTTCCGGAAAACTCCGGAAGGACGGTGGCTCTTACCCTCAGGGCGTTCTTTCCCCAGGGCTCGATGCGCAGGGTCTCGTTGGCTGCGGTGACTATAAGAGCGTTGGATTTTTGTGTAAATATCATATGTAACCTCCGAAATATAGTTTCCCCTCATCCGTCAGGCTTCGCCTGACACCTTCCCCCAATGGGGAAGGCTCAGTTTATTTCTTCTTTAAATTTACTTTATCCAGGTGCCAGATCTCGTCAACATACTCTTTAATGGTACGGTCGGAGGTGAACTTGCCGGAGCATGCCGTATTGAGAATAGCGCTGCGTGCCCAGCCCTTCTCATCCTTGTAAGCAGCCTCAACCTTCTTCTGAGCTTCTGCATAAGCCTTGAAGTCCTTAAGGATGAAGTAGGTATCTGCTCTTGAGGTGTTCTGGGTGTTGAGCAGTGAGTTGTATAACGGGCGGAACAGATCCGGATCGTGAGGAGCGAAGCTGCCGTTGATGAGCTGCATAAGCACCTTGCGGATGTCGGGATCGCTGTTGAATATATCCATGGGATTATATCCGCCGTAGTTCTCGAACTGTATTACTTCGTCAGAGGACAGACCGAAGATGAATGCATTCTCTTCGCCAACCTCTTCAACTATCTCTACGTTTGCACCGTCCATGGTACCGATGGTAAGCGCACCGTTGAGCATGAACTTCATGTTACCGGTACCGGATGCTTCCTTACTTGCGGTAGAGATCTGCTCGGATACATCGGATGCAGCAAAGATGATCTCTGCATTGGATACGCGGTAATCCTCAATGAATACTACCTTGATCTTGCCGCCGATAGCGGGATCGTTGTTCACAACATCAGCTACGGAATTGATGAGCTTGATGGTGAGCTTTGCGTTCATATAGCCTGCTGCAGCCTTTGCGCCGAAGATGAAGGTACGGGGGAAGAAGTCCATATCGGGATGCTCCTTCAGCTCGTTGTACAGATACATTACGTGCAGGATGTTGAGCAGCTGTCTCTTGTACTCATGCAGACGCTTAACCTGAACATCGAAGATGGATCTGGGATCCACATCGATACCGTTGTGCTCCTTGATATACTTAGCCAGGCGCACCTTGTTCTGGTACTTGATGTTCATGAATTCCTGCTGTGCCTTTTCGTCATCGGCATAAACTTTCAGCTTCTTTATCTTGGACAGATCGGTGATCCATTCGTCGCCGATATGATCGGTAACCCAGTCTGCCAGCAGGGGATTGCCATGCAGCAGGAAACGTCTCTGGGTGATACCGTTGGTCTTATTGTTGAACTTCTCGGGGAACATCTCGTAGAAGTCCTTAAGCTCCTGCTTCTTTAAGATCTCGGTATGCAGGCGTGCCACGCCGTTTACGGAGTAGCCTGCGCAGATAGCCAGATGAGCCATCTTAACCTGGCCGTCGTATACGATAGCCATCTTGCGGATCTTCTCCTGATCGCCGGGGAACTTCCTCTCGATATCCAGGATGAAGCGGCGGTTGATCTCTTCGATGATCTGATAGATTCTGGGCAGCAGACGTGAGAAGAGCTCGATGGGCCATTTCTCAAGTGCCTCAGCCATGATGGTATGGTTGGTGTAAGCACAGGTCTTGGTGGTAACTTCCCATGCCTCATCCCAGGTGAGGTAATACTCATCCATCAGTATACGCATAAGCTCTGCGATAGCCACGGTAGGGTGGGTATCGTTGAGCTGGAAGGTAACTTTCTCATAGAACTTGCGGATATCGCTGTGGTTGCGCATGTACTTCTGTACAGCCTCCTGAACGGATGCGCTGATGAAGAAATACTGCTGCTTTAAGCGAAGCTCCTTGCCGGCATAATGATTATCATTGGGATAGAGCACCTCGACGATGTTGCGCGCCAGGTTCTCCTGCTCTACTGCCTTCTGGTAATCACCCTTGTCGAAAGAATCCAGACGGAAAACATCGATGGGCTCCGCATCCCAGATACGGAGGGTGTTTACGATGCCGTTTCCGTAGCCTACTATGGGCAGATCGTAAGGAATGGCCTTAACAGCCTGATATCCTTCCTGATAATAATTGTTGCGGCCGTTTTCGTCGGTGCGCACATTTACATAACCGCCAAAATGCACTTCCTTTGCATATTCGGGGCGGCGAAGCTCGAAAGGATTGCCGTTCTCCAGCCAGTTATCGGGAACTTCCACCTGATAACCGTCTCTTATCTTCTGCTTGAACATACCGTAACGGTAACGGATACCGCAGCCGTATGATGCATATCCCAGAGTTGCAAGTGAATCAAGGAAGCAGGCAGCCAGACGTCCCAGACCGCCGTTACCCAGAGCTGCATCGGGCTCCTGGTCTTCAACAACGTTCAGGTCAAGTCCCAGCTCATTCAGGGCATCGGCCACATCCTTGTAGGCCTTCATATTTATCATCATATTGCCCATCGCGCGTCCCATAAGGAACTCCATGGACAGATAGTAAACCGTCTTGGGATCTTTCTTTTCGTACTGCTTCTGGGTCTCCAGCCACATATCAACGACCTGATCCTTGATAGCATAGGCTACGGCCTGGAAGATCTGCTGCTGGGATGCCTCCTCAAGCGTTTTACGATAAAGGGTCTTAATGTTATAAAGCACACTGCGCTTGAAAAGCTCCTTATCAAAACTGTCTCTTAATGTAGCTCCCGACTCGGATGTCGTAGCGTTTACACTCTTCTTTGCTGCCATTTGTACTTCCTCCTGTTTATTGATAGTGTCATATCACACCAATGACGGTATTATACTATAAATAGGGCTATAAAGCAACTTTTTAAGCCTTAGTCTTCCCCGGTCTCTTCTATGACCTTTGCGTTTTCTTCCTGGATCTTCGGATCGTAGGAAAGCATGGGCTTAACGCTCTTGTCGCCCTTTATGCGGCGCTTCACATAGTTGCTTGTGAGCTTCATTACCAGCGGGCTCATGGCCACCACGCCTATCAGGTTGGGGATCATCATAAGGCCGTTAAAGGTATCGGAGATATCCCAGGCGATGGAGCTGGTCATCAGCGCGCCGGAAAGGATCATCAGCACAAAGATCACCTTATAGACCTTTGTGACTATAGGAGCGCTCTTTCCTGCCAGGTACTCCACGGCCTTGGTGCCGTAATGCGACCAGCCCAGAACGGTGGTAAACGCAAAGAGCAGTATGGCAATGGCAATGAAATAGCGGCCGTACTCTATGTTGCCTATCTTGAAGATGGTATTGAAAGCTTCTGCAACCAGGGTGGCGTCGCCGTATTCCGTCACGCCCTTATCCAGATCGATAACACCGGAGGTAAGGATAACCAGTGCTGTCATGGTACATACGATGATGGTATCGGCAAATACTTCGAAGATGCCCCAGAGGCCCTGCTTTACGGGTTCCTTAACGTTTGAATTGGAATGTACCATAACCGATGAGCCAAGACCTGCCTCGTTAGAGAACACGCCTCTCTTGCAGCCCTGGGTGATTATCGTTGAGAAAGCCACGCCGGTCGCGCCGCCCCATGCGGCCTTTGGCGTGAACGCCATGCTGAAGATATGTCCGAAGGCTGTTCCCACATGGTTTAAGTGTGTGAAGATTATGATCAGCGAACCGAAAACATACATTACAACCATAAAGGGAATGATAGTTTCTGCCACGACAGCTATACGCTGCAGGCCGCCGATGACCACGATGCCCACCAGTATCATAAGGATTATGCCCACGATAAGCATATAAAGCGTTACATCCTTATCTCCCGATGAATACAGGACAACATTTGAAAGCGGCTTGATATCAAAGGCAGAAGTAAAGTTGATGACTATCTTGTTGATCTGGCCCATGTTGCCGATGCCGAAGGATGCCAGCGCGGCGCAGATGGCAAAGATGATCGCCAGCGCCTTGCCTATGCCCTTCATGCCCTTGTATCCGCCCAGACCGTCTTCCAGATAATACATCGCTCCTCCGGACCATTCGCCGTGATGGTTCTTGCGGCGGAAATAGATGCCCAGGATATTTTCCGAATAATTGGTCATCATGCCAAAGAATGCTGCCAGCCACATCCAGAATACCGCACCGGGGCCGCCTGTTATGATAGCCGCGGATACGCCGGCGATATTGCCCACGCCCACGGTAGCTGCCAGCGCTGTGCAAAGCGCCTGGAACTGGGATATTGATGCTTTTTCTCCCGTGTGTCCGGTAACCTTTTTGTCAAAAAGGCTTCCCACGGTCTTCTTCATCCAGTGGCCGATCCTTGTGACCTGGAAAAAGCCCGTGAGGACAGTCATGAGAAGGCCCGTGGCTATAAGGAGCCACACGCCCACCTTGGTCCAGACAAAGCTGTTGACCACGTCATTTACTTCTGCTAAGCGTTCCATAATA
>CADAHD010000207.1 GCA_902787595.1 uncultured Lachnospiraceae bacterium | reverse complement strand
AGGCAATAGATATGCAAATCCGCTGCCTATGCCTTTTCCGCGTTCAGCCGGCAAAACATTTATCCATATAAGCTCTGCTTTCCCCTCCGAAAAAGTATATACAGTTACCCCCAGTACCGGTCCTTTATCTTCTGTTGCTTCTATCACCCTGAATCTGTCCGACCTGAGCTTATAACTTATACGGTCAGGCATGAGATTCTCATATTTTTCAGGGATAGATCTGGTGACATTTCTGTATTTTATCATTTTTTTTGCCCTCAAGTATGTCAGAGTATCTTCCTTATTTCGGCCAGATCCTCTATTCCCTTCCTCTTCATAAACGCTTCTATTCCTTCTATCACCTTCGCAGTAGCAGCAGGGTCCACGAAGTTTGCGGTTCCGACAGCCACCGCCGCTGCGCCTGCCATGATAAATTCTATTGCACCCTCTGCATTTGATATGCCACCCATGCCGATAACAGGGATATCAACAGCATGAGCTGCTTCATATACCATCCTCAGAGCCACCGGCTTGACTGCCGGCCCGGAATATCCGCCGGTCTTATTTGCCAGCACAAAACGCTTTCTCTCTATATCTATCTTCATGCCTATAAGTGTATTTATCAGCGAGATAGCATCTGCGCCACCTGCCTGAGCTGCAAGCGCCATATCTTTGATCGAAGTAACATTGGGAGAAAGTTTCATGATCACAGGCTTAGCGGAAACTGCTTTTATCGCCCTGGTAGTTTCTTCCAGCACTGCTGCATCCTGTCCGAATGCAAGAGCTCCCTGCTTAACATTGGGGCAGGAGACATTTATCTCATACATTGATACATAAGTATCATTAAGTCTCTCCACCACGGCGCAGTATTCCTCGACGGTATGACCGCATACATTAACGATAACGGGAATGTCGTATTTCTCCAAAAACGGAAGATCCCTTTCCACAAAGACATCAACGCCCGGATTCTGAAGCCCTATCGCATTCAGCATGCCGTTTCCGACCTCCGTTACACGCGGCGTGGGGTTACCTTCCCACGGCACATTGGCCACGCCCTTGGTAACTATGGCGCCCAGCTTGCCGATATCGGTAAGCTCCGCATATTCCATTCCGGAGCCGAAAGTACCCGACGCAGTCATTACAGGATTCTTAAGTTCTATCCCTGCTATATTTACTTTCGTATTCATTCACTGCACTTCCTTTCAAAGAATTCCAGCATCTTTTTATTCGATATCAGACTCTCTCTCCATTCCCAATGGGAGATATTAAATACATGCTGGAGATGTGGCCCTTCTTTCTTTTTCCATATGATCTCTTCATAAGGCCATCTGCTCTTATCCAGCTGCTTTTTGAGAAAACAGGTCTGATGATAGAGCGATTCCGTTTCTGATCCTATGATAAATAAAGGAGGCATATCTGCAGGTTTGGTATCAAGAGCCGCGATGGTTTCATCAATGCCCATAAGCCCGTACCAGGCTGCATTCTCACCGGCCTTTCCCAGCATCAGGCTCTTATAGGCCGCAGCAGTACCTTCGCCTTCCTTCGTTCCTTTCTCACCGTTTATATACAATCCGTTGGTATCCGCACAGGGGCAGCTTACGCAGAGCGCCTTTATGTTGAACTTTACCGGCTTAACGCCGTAGGCTTTCTGAAGCTTCTCACTGTTTTCTATGCAGGCTGTCAGATCGGTAAGATGTCCTCCGGCGGAATCACCTGTTATCAGCACATTATCAAGATCAAAGCCCCTTGCCGGCCCGTATTTCTTAAGCCAGCGCATAGCCCCGTATATATCCTTCATCAGTCCCTTTAAGTCCGTATACTGCAGCAGGCGGTAACTCATTCCCATAACCGCATAACCCTGCGATGCTATCCATCCAAGATAACGCTCTGAAAGATCAACAGTCCCGTACAGCCAGCCGCCGCCGTGAATATATATAACAGTCTTAAGCTTCTTACTGCCGTCATGATCCTGGGGATAATAAAGATTTAGAACATGCCAGGGATCGTAATCGCCAAGATACGGAATGTGGCTTTCCTTTTTCCAGCCGCTGCTGTCGGGATTATAGATATCAGCAGCAGCATTCCCTTCCTTCACCGCTTCCCAGAAATCAAAAAGCAGCTTTTTATAATCTGTCATAGCACTCTCCTAAGTATATAATTCAACAAGCTATATAATACCACAAAAAGCGCTATGTGAAAAGACCACTAAAGCATCCGGCCGGTATCCACGCAAGATCATCCGACGCGCATCACTGATTGAAATTAAGGCAGTAATATGATAAGCTTAAACATAAAATAAAGATAATAAGGAGCTTTGTCTTATGGCATTACAGGAATCAGGAGAAATGTATCTTGAGACGATCTATATTCTTTCACAGAAGTCGGATTCCGTGCGCGCAATAGATATCGGCGAATATATGGGCTTTTCGAAGCCTTCCGTCAGCCGCGCGCTGGGACTTTTAAAAGATGAAGGCCTTATCAAAAAGGACGCCGACAGCCACATAAAGCTTACCCAGGCCGGAGAAATACTTGCAAAGCGCATCTACGAGCGTCATACCGTCCTGACCGGGCTGCTGATAAGCATAGGAGTTGACGAAAAAACAGCTGCCGAAGATGCCTGCCGCGTCGAGCATTATATAAGCGATACCACCTTTGACGCTATCAAAGCACATATGAAAAAAAAGCACTCAAAAAAATCCTGAGCGCTTCTGTCTCTCTATTTGGGGGCCAGCAGGTTCCACCACAGCCCTGAAGGGATCAGTGTCAAAGCTATATCAGCTGCATAGATCAGCATAAATGCTGCTGTGCAGATAAGCATAAGCGTTATCTCCGCCATGCGGCATATCCATGATACATCCGCAAGCTTCTCCGTAACGCGGTATTTCAGACTGATGAATAATGATCCCATACCGATAAAGAATAATACCACACCCGGCGCAAACAGCGGCGGGTGATATTTTATTTCCAACTCGTACTCTCCCGCTTCATCCGGAAAGGGTACAGCCATAAAACCGCCGTATACCGATATCGTCTCTGTTTTCTTCCCGTTTAGTCTGCACTCCCATCCCGGAATGTTGTTCACCGGCAAAAACAGGATTTTATTTCCGCCCTCATGCCTTATCCTGCAGTTCATGCCGTTATGGCTGAATTCACGGGATATGAACCGGTCAGCCGGTTTTAGCGCCTCCAGTGCATCAAGCGCTATGCTCATGAACATCCCTTCTGTCCGGGGGGTAAATTCCGCTTTTCCCATAAAGATCCCGATATAATTGATGCGCGCCGGATATATCTCAAATTCCGAATCCAGGAATCCTATGGCGCTGTCCGCAAAGATCCTGTTATCAAAATACAGCAGCGTCTCTTTATCAAACTCAAACTCCACCGTCTCACCGGCAGCAGCCGCTTTTAGCGAAAAACCTGCAGCCCCACTGCTTCGCCTGATGATATCATTCTGTAACTCTGCCGCATATTTATTCTCCGTATTCGAATATCCATCGATAAAAAATCCGAAAGGCCAGGTATACAGACATTCATATACCCCCTGCTCTTCTGCGCCATCTACTGCTCTGTATAAGCTCTTATCGCCACCATGCGCCATCATCACATATTTAGTCCCAAGCATGGCGTCGGACACTATAGTCCCGCCTTTTGAGTAAACTGCCGATCCTGCATGATAATAACCCAGGGCGTCGCATTCGTTAAGGACAGACGCCGGTATGATATGCACCCAGTTCTCCGCCGAAGCCACATCAGCCACAAGAGGATAATTCAACTCAAACCCCTTATCCTTATCCATAAATCTTTCATCGCTCCCGCTTCCTCCCATCTGCTCAAACAAGGCGTTTTCTGACGCATATAGCTTTTCCTTATCCTTTCCGTATCCCAGTTCAGCAGTCTTCATCCTGTCGTGCGTAAGCAGCACAGCTATAAGCGTAATAAGAACAAGCACTGCAGTCTTTGCATATTTGGAATTTACCTTTTCAGGGAGCTTAAGATCATCCAATAAAAAAGCCAGCAAAAACAAAGCCGAAAAACACATCATATATCCGTTCCTGTGCGGAAAACAGAGATACACGCCTCCCTGCCAGAAATAGTGTATGCTCTCGATAAAGCATGGCAGCAAATGGATAAGCGACATCAATATCAATCCGATAACGGCTTTAGCAGGCTTTTGTCTGCCCGCAGCTTTTATCACCAACAGCATAACAGCTGCCGTCGTATATACTAAAGGCGATGCCGCCAGCAGAAATTTCTCCTTATCATAGGAATGATCGGGCGCGGCATTCGATCTTAATATCTGTTTTATCAAAAACATCAGATTACCTTCCATCCTGCTGCTTTCCATCACCTGAAATGCTGCAGGCAGAAGTATCACCGCAGCTATCATCCCCGCGTAAATGCTGTATATCGCCAGACGCAGTGCTGCCTTTCCCTTTTCATGATCCGTAAGCTCAAAAAACATAAGAAAGATTCCTGCAAAAAAGCCAAAAAACAACACCAGCATATAATCCTGCTGTATGCAGAGTATCAGCGCAAGCGCCAGAAGCAGAACATATGCAGCGACCTTTCCTTCCTTCATAAGCCGTACTGCCGCATAAACCAGAAGCGGCAGAATGATCGCCGTATCTATCCACTGCGAA